>JANPCS010000306.1:0-2278 GCA_031431065.1 Hyphomicrobiales bacterium
CGCACCGCTGCCGTTGCCGCCGCCGCCCGGCAACGACCAGCAGGGCAGCCTCGACAAGACCGGCATGGAAAAGATCGCCGCCGCGGCGGCTCAACCCGAACAAGGCTCAACGGCACCACCACCGGCGGCGACGGTGACCGAAACCGCGACGACTGCTCCCTTGCCGCCCCCGGAATCAGCCTCCGATGGGGCGGCTCCTGCTTCTGGCGCTCAGATTCCACCGGGCAACTCGACTGCCGAAGCCGCGGCGAATTCGGCTGAACCGGCAACTCCGGCCAAGCCAGTGAAAAATAAGGACGTGGCGAAGGCCACCAAAAAGAAGACCGTGGCGGAACCCAAGTCTGAAGATCTTGGGACTGAACCCGTTGTCCTGGTGCCGCCTTCACAACCCATTCCGCCGTCGCAGGGCAGCGAGGTTGCCGCTGGTGAACCGGTTTCCCAGCAGGGCGCCGCTCCCGAACCCATCAAAAAGAAGAAGACGCTGCTGGATCTGTTCTCGAAATCGAGTGAAAACACTGAAGCCCCGGCGCCTGTTGCCGAGCCGGAGCAGACTCAGACGGCCTCGTTGCAGCCCAAGGCCGCGCCAGTGCCCGCGCCTGAGCCAGCTCCCGCGGCAAAACCGGCAAGTGGAACCGGTTATGTGGTGCAATTGTCGAGCTTCGGCAGCCAATCCGAGGCGGAGACCGAGTATGGCCGTCTCAGCAGTCTATATCCGACCGTGGTCGGCAGTTTGCCGCAACGGGTGGCGGAAGCCAAGGCCGGCGGCAGCACGCGCTATCAGCTTGGCCTTGGGCCGGTCAAAACCCGGGCCGATGCGACGCGAGTGTGCAGTGCGCTCTTTCAGGCGGGCGAGCGCGACTGCATTGTCAGAAGCCAGTAGAAGCCGGTTGGGCAGACCATCGGTTTTGTTTTTATGACGACAGTTTCCGGTTTTATTTCAGGCTGTTCCGGGTCTTCCTTGACGTTGGATGAGAAGAGTTTTTTTACCCGTGCCAATCCCTGGGGCCTGATCCTGTTCCGGCGCAATTGCGAAACTCCGGATCAGTTGCTGGCGCTCACCACAGCTTTTCGCGAAGCTGTGGGGCGCAAGAACGCGCCGGTGTTCATCGACCAGGAAGGTGGCCGGGTGCAGCGGCTGGGGCCACCCAGCAATGCCTGGAAGCGTTATCCACCCGCCCGCTCCTATGGCGAGGTCTATGCCGAGAATCCTCTGGCCGCCTTGCGCACCGCCCGCAATGTGGGGCGGATGATGGCGCAAGACCTGATCGCCTGCGGGATATCGGCCAATTGCGTGCCGGTGCTGGATGTGCCGCAACCGGGGGCGCATGAGATCATCGGCAGCCGCGCCTATTCCAGCCGCATCGATCACATCATGGCGCTGGCCAGGGCCCATGCCGCCGGTTTCAGCGATGGCGGCGTGATGCCGGTGATCAAGCATATTCCGGGGCATGGGCGGGCCAAGGCCGACAGCCATCTTGAGTTGCCGGTGGTGGAGGCCAGCCTTGCCGAACTCGAGGCGGTGGATTTTCCGCCCTTTGCCGCCATGGCGGATGCACCAATGGCGATGACGGCGCATGTGGTCTACACGGCGCTCGATGCCGAGCATCCCGCAACACTTTCGGAGACGGTGATTTCGCAAGTGATACGCGGCCAGATCGGCTTTCGCGGGCTGCTGATGACCGATGACCTTTCAATGCAGGCGCTGTCGGGCTCATACACCGGGAAGACGCGCGGGGCGCTCGATGCCGGCTGCGATATCGTTCTGCATTGCAATGGCGAAATGGCCGAGATGGAAGAGGTTGCCGCGGCAGCCGGGCCGCTGAAAGGCCAGGCGCTGCAACGGGCCCGAGCGGCGCTGAAAACCCAGCGGCGCCCGCAAGCCTTCGATGAGGCGCGGGCCAGTGCGGATTACCAGGCCATCGTTTCCCGGTGAATCTGGGGATAAGTTGTGGCATGACGGCGAATCAACCGCGCTGCCTTGGTAACAAGGCGATGACGGAGAACAAGGATCTTGCCGAGGTGAACGAGTCCGAACCAATCGAAACTGCGGCGCCCGAGGCGGGAGAACCCTGGTCCAATGGCGATGCGCCGCTGCGCGTGGTGCCGGTGGCCGATCCCGGCCTGCTGATCATCGATATCGACGGGTTCGAGGGGCCGCTTGACCTGCTGCTCGAACTGGCGCGGCACCACAAGATCGATCTCAAGCACATCTCGATCCTCAAGCTGGCGGAACAATATCTCGAATTCATCGAGAAGGCGCGCAAGCTGCAGCTTGAGC
>JANPCS010000307.1:0-1933 GCA_031431065.1 Hyphomicrobiales bacterium
GGAAGCGGGCGACACGCCGGAGCGGGCCAACGTTTATGCGCTCGACATGACCGAGCAGCGCAAGCTCGAGGCGCAGTTCGCGCAGGGCCAGAAGATGCAGGCGGTGGGGCAGCTGGCGTCGGGCATCGCCCACGACTTCAACAACGTGCTGACGCCGATCATCGGGTTCGCCGACCTCCTGCTGGCCAAGATGCGGCCCACGGATCCATCTTTTGCCGATGTCATGAACATCAAGCAGAACGCCAACCGCGCCGCCAATCTGGTGCGCCAGCTGCTGGCCTTCTCGCGCAAGCAGACGCTGCAGCCCAAGGTGCATGCGCTCACCGAGGCGATGTCGGACCTCGGCAATCTCCTGGGCCGTGTGCTGGGCGAGAAGGTCGAACTGCGGATACAGCACGAACGCGACCTTGGCCTGGTGCTCGTCGATATTCACCAGTTCGAGCAGGTGATCATCAATCTCGCCGTCAATGCGCGCGATGCCATGCCCAATGGCGGCACGCTGACGGTGCGCACCTACAATCTCGCAACCGAAGCCTCACGCAACATTGCGCCAAACCTGATGCCGCCCGGCGAATATGTGGCATGCGAAGTGGAAGACAGCGGCACCGGCATCCCCGAAAAGATCCGCGACAAGATCTGGGAGCCGTTCTTCTCGACCAAGGAAGTCGGCAAGGGCACCGGCCTTGGCCTCTCCACCGTCTATGGCATCATCAAGCAGACCGGCGGGTTCATTTTCTGTGACAGCGCGATGGGGCAGGGCACCACCTTCCGCATTTTCCTGCCGCGCTTCTATCCGGAAAAAACGCCCGCGAAGATCGTCGAGGAAAAGCCCGCCGACAAGCCGAAGCGGGCCGACTATACCGGCAAGGAGCGCATCCTGCTGGTCGAGGACGAGGACGCGGTCAGGGCTTTCGCGCTGCGGGCGCTCACGTCGCGCGGCTATACCGTGGTCGAGGCCGATTCGGGCGAAAGCGCGCTTGAACGCATCGCCGAGGAAACCAAGGGTTTCGATCTCATCATCTCGGATGTCGTCATGCCGGAAATGGACGGGCCGAAATTGCTGCGCGAACTCAGAAAACGCGGCATTATGACCAAGTTCATCTTTGTTTCGGGCTATCCCGGCGAAGAGTTCGAGAAGGACCTCGAGGGCCATGGCGACTATGCCTTCATGGCCAAGCCCTTCTCGCTGAAGCAGCTGGTGGAAATCGTCAAGGAGACGATGGAGAGCTGATCGGGCTGGCTGGAGGATGTTTCGGTGAATGTGCCCGGTATGTTCTGGAGTTGTTCTGGCTAACCCTAACATTTACCAAGAGATTTTATGTTCTTACTTTTCACTTGTTTAACGAACAAAAATAGAACATATTGAAAACACCGGCGACAAGATGACTTCAAAAACATCGAGATTTGCGTCCGGTGGACCCATGTGAAATAAGGAGTACCGCGATGGGGCAGTCGAATCTTCGGGTCGTTGAGAGTTCATCCATGGACAAGAACAAGGCGCTGGATGCAGCGTTGAGCCAGATCGAGCGGGCCTTTGGCAAGGGCTCGATCATGAAGCTCGGGGCCAGTGCTGCGCTTGAGATCGAGGCGATTTCCACCGGTTCGCTGGGCCTTGACATCGCACTTGGCATTGGCGGCTTGCCGCGCGGCCGGGTTGTTGAAATCTATGGCCCGGAATCCTCCGGCAAAACCACGCTGGCGCTGCAGACCATTGCTGAAGCCCAGAAGCGCGGCGGCATCTGCGCCTTTATCGATGCCGAGCACGCGCTTGATCCAATCTATGCCCGCAAACTCGGCGTCAAGATCGACGACTTGCTGATTTCCCAGCCCGATACCGGCGAGCAGGCGCTCGAAATCGCCGACACGCTGGTGCGCTCGGGTGCTGTCGAGGTGCTGGTCATCGATTCGGTGGCGGCCTTGACGCCGCGCGCCG
>JANPCS010000308.1:0-1947 GCA_031431065.1 Hyphomicrobiales bacterium
GAGCGATGATATCGGGGAACCGGAGCTTCGGCCAGTCAGTCTGCGTCATGACGAAGTAACCGGGCTTCCTTTGCTCTACCAAGGCGTTTGGATCAGAGGTGTTTCCGGATCATTTCGGCGTGTTTCGCAAGTACACCATGGTCGGCCATCTGGCCCGTGTGGGGACGAAGTTCGATCCCTTCATAGCGCGGCAGGATGTGGATGTGGAGATGAAAGACCGTCTGCCCGGCGGCGGCTTCGTTGAACTGCTTGATGAGAATGCCTTCGGCATCGAAGGCCATTTGAACCGCCTTGGCGACTTTCTGTACTGTCGCCATCAACGCGCCAAGTGTGGCCGGGTCGGCATCGAGCAGGTTGCGTGACGGCGCCTTGGGGATCACCAGCGTGTGGCCATCGGCTTGCGGCATCACGTCCATGAAGGCCAGTGTTGCCTCGTCCCCGTAGACTTTGTGACAGGGAATTTCACCGCGCAGGATTTTGGCGAAGATGTTGTTGGTGTCGTAGGTCATGGCGGCCTCGGCAGTCATCGGTTTCGTGGCGGAAGGGTGAATGTTCGGCAAGCGACTGCTGTTCCTGGTCGATGCCCTGGCGCTCGGCTTCGAGATAATTGGCAACGGCGCGCGACAGGCCGGGGTGGGCCAGATAGTGCAGGCTGTAGGTCTTCTGCGGAAGATAACCGCGCGCCAGCTTGTGCGCGCCCTGGGCACCAGCCTCGACACGGTCGAGTTTTCGCGTGATGGCAAAGTCGATGGCTTGATAGTAGCAGGTCTCGAAATGCAGGTTTGGGTGATGCTCGATGGCCCCCCAGTTGCGGCCATAGAGGGCATGTGAGCCGATGAAATTGAGAGCTCCGGCAATTAACCGGCCCTCACGTTCGGCCATCACCAGCAACACGTGATCGGCCATCGACTGGCCGACGAGACTGAAGAATTTGCGGTTCAAGTAGGGCTGGCCCCATTTGCGCGCGCTCGTGTCCATGTAAAATTCAAAGAAAGCGTCCCAATGCCGCTCGGTGATGTCGGTGCCGGTGACGGCGTGCATGGTGATGCCGGCATTGGTGGGAGAGGCACGTTCCTTCCGGATGTTCTTGCGTTTCTGCGAGGACAGCGACGTCAGGAAGGCATCGAAGGTCTCGTAGCCGTGATTGTGCCAATGGAACTGGATGTCGGTGCGCTGCAGCCATTCCTTGCCACCAATGTAGAGCCAATCGGCTTCCGGCAGGAAGGTGATGTGAACGGACGAGGCTTTTTCCTCCGCACACAGAGCAATCAGGCCTTGCGCCAGTTGCTTGCGGGCTGGCGCGTCGGCGGCGAAGAGCCGGGGGCCGGTGACCGGCGAGAACGGCACCGAGGCTTGCAGCTTGGGGTAATAGCGGCCGCCGGCACGGGAGTAGGCATCGGCCCAGCCGTGATCGAAGACATATTCGCCATAGGAGTGGGACTTGCGGAAGCACGGTGCGATGCCGATGACCTGTCCCTTGTCTTCGAGCAGCAGATGGCGCGGCGCCCAGCCTTCCTTGGCCACGGCGCAGCCCGAATCCTCAAGGCAGCGGAAAAAATCATGCGACACCAACGGATTGAATTCAGCACCCGGCGGATTGGCCAGACGGTCCCAGTCATCCTTAGGCATGGCATGGATACTGGTGACCGCCTTGAGCATTCAGGCAAGGTAGTTTTCGAAGGTGACCTGATCGCAGTAGCGCAGGGCAATTGCAGATTGCTGGGGCGAGCGGACGGTCCAGGTGATGACCGGCATGCCGAGCGAGCGCAGTGCCGTGACAGGCGCCCATGGCAGTTCACCAGCTCTCATCGAGAGGAAATGCGGTTCAACACGCACAAGGCAAGCCAAGGTACGGATGTCTCGCTGCAGAGCAGGTGAAAGGCGGTCATAGAAAGGATCAAAACCTCGGTCCGAAATAAACCCGCGGATGGTGCCGGGCGACTGCAT
>JANPCS010000309.1:0-7844 GCA_031431065.1 Hyphomicrobiales bacterium
CGATCCTTGTGACCGTGTTCCTGCTGCTGCTCGCGATGCCGGTGCTGGCGGGCGCGATCACGATGTTGCTCACAGACCGCAATTTCGGCACCACCTTCTTCTCAGCCGACGGCGGCGGCGACCCGATCCTGTTCCAGCATCTGTTCTGGTTCTTCGGTCATCCGGAAGTCTATATTCTCATTCTTCCCGGCTTCGGCATCGTGTCGCAGATCGTTTCGACCTTCTCGAAGAAGCCGGTCTTCGGTTATCTCGGCATGGCCTATGCCATGGTGTCGATCGGTGTCGTCGGCTTCATTGTCTGGGCCCACCACATGTACACGGTCGGCATGGATGCCGATACGCAGGCCTATTTCATTGCTGCGACGATGATCATCGCGGTGCCGACGGGTGTGAAGATCTTCTCATGGATCGCCACCATGTGGGGCGGTTCCATCGAGTTCAAGCCGCCGATGGTCTGGGCCCTGGGCTTCATCTTCCTGTTCACAGTCGGTGGCGTCACCGGCGTTGTTCTGGCCAATGCCGGCGTTGACCGTGCACTTCACGACACCTACTACGTGGTGGCTCATTTCCACTATGTGCTGTCGCTTGGTGCAGTGTTTGCGATCTTCGCGGCCTGGTATTTCTGGTTCCCGAAAATCACCGGCTACATGTACAACGAGAAGATCGCCCCTGCGCATTTCTGGGTGACCTTCGTCGGCGTCAATCTGGTGTTCTTCCCGCAGCATTTCCTGGGGTTGGCCGGCATGCCGCGCCGCTACATCGACTACCCGGAAGTCTATGCCGGCTGGAACCAGGTTTCCTCTTACGGGTCCTATATCTCGACCATTGGCCTGGTGATTTTCCTCTATGGCCTGTTCGACGCCTACAGCCGCAAGGTGAAGGCCGCCGACAATCCGTGGGGCGTTGGCGCCACGACGTTGGAGTGGACGCTGCCGTCGCCGCCGCCCTTCCACCAGTTCTCGACCCTTCCGGTGATCAAGTAGCCTGACGCATCGCAATGAGCGACATCAACGCCCCATCCGCTGACTCGCTGGCCGCCCAACAGGGCGGCCAGGGCACCGCCGAGGATTTCTTCGCGCTGCTGAAACCGCGGGTGATGTCGCTTGTCGTCTTCACGGCTCTGGTGGGGATTGTGGCCGCTCCCGGGATCATTCACCCGTGGATGGGCTTCGTCGCCTTGCTGGCCATCGCCGTGGGTGCCGGTGCTTCCGGCGCCCTCAACATGTGGTACGACGCCGATATCGACGCGCTGATGAAGCGCACCGCATCGCGACCGGTGCCGCGCGGCGCGGTGTTGCCGGGCGAAGCGCTGGGTTTTGGCCTAACGCTGGCCATCGGATCGGTGCTGGTTCTGGGGCTCATGGTCAACCTGCTGGCTGGCGCTCTTTTGGCCTTCACCGTCGTTTTCTACATCGTCATCTACACCATGTGGCTGAAGCGCCTGAAACCGCAGAACATCGTCATTGGCGGTGCGGCTGGCGCATTTCCGCCGATGATCGGCTGGGCCGCCGTCACCGGCAGCGTTGACCTGGGTGCGATCGCTCTGTTCCTCATCATCTTCATCTGGACGCCGCCGCATTTCTGGGCACTGGCCCTGTGGAAGAACATCAATGCCGATTATGCCAGGGCCGGCATTCCGATGCTTCCCGTGGTTGCCGGTCCTGATGAAACCCGCCGCCAGATCCTGATCTATACGCTTGTCCTGGCACCAGTCACGCTGTTGCCGTCGCTGACCGGTACAACAGGCTGGCTCTACACGATTGCCGCCTCGGTCCTGTCGCTGGTCTTCCTGTATCGCGCCGTCCGCGTCTATCGCCTGCGTGATGGTGTCGAAGCCGAGACCGCCTGCAAGAAGCTGTTCTTCTTCTCGACACTGTGGCTGTTCCTGATCTTCGCGCTGGTGCTGGCCGAGCGTACGCTTGGTATGGCTGCATTTGCTCCGGTACTTGGATGAATGACGCGATGACCAAGACGCCGTTCGGCCCCGAAGACATGGCCCGCCGCAAGAAACGGGCAATCGTCATGGCGCTGGTGCTTGTGGCAATGGTCGTCTTGTTCTTTATCACCACAATCGTCCGCCTCGGCGGTGCGATAACGGATCGGGCGATGTGATGGCAGCGCCCGCACCAGACAGGAATCGCCGCGTCGCGGTGCTGGCAACCGGAGTGGCCGCCGCGATGCTGGGTCTGGCCTACGCCTCAGTGCCGCTCTACCGCATGTTCTGCCAGGCAACCGGCTTCGGCGGCACCACCCAGCGCGCCGAAGCCCCGCCCGCCGAGACGTCGGGCAAAAGTGTCTCCATCCGTTTCGATGCCAACACGTCGGGCAATCTCGCCTGGTCATTCCATCCGGTTCAGACCGTGATGACGGTGAAGCTGGGCGAACAGAACATGGCTCACTATCGCGCCGTGAACACCTCCGGCCGGACCGTCACCGGTACGGCCGTGTTCAACGTGACACCCGAAAGTGCCGGCATCTATTTCAACAAGATCCAGTGCTTCTGCTTCACCGAGCAAACTCTAAAGCCAGGTGAGAGCATCGACATGCCGGTCGTCTTCTTTGTCGATCCCGACATTGAAGCCGATCCGGATGCGGCGAACATCACCGAGATCACGCTGTCCTACACGATGTATCCTTCGGACAAGCCCAAGACTGTTTCCGGGGCGCCAGCCGCCACCGGCACCATCACGAATTGAGGAGTAAGCGAAATGGCTGACGCCCACGCGAAAAATCACGACTACCATCTGGTGGACCCGAGCCCGTGGCCCTTCATCGGCTCCGTGGCGGCATTTGTGATGGCCGTCGGCGCCGTCATATGGATGCATGGCGGCACCTCGGCCATTGTCATCTTAGGCTTTGCCGGCGTGCTCTACACCATGTTCATGTGGTGGCGCGATGTCATCAAGGAAGCCAACAACGGCGATCACACGCCGGTTGTGGGCATCCACCTCCGCTATGGCATGCTGATGTTCATTGCCTCCGAGGTGATGTTCTTCGTCGCATGGTTCTGGGCCTTTTTCGACGCCAGCCTGTTCACCGGCGAAGCTATCCAGGCCTCGCGTGTCGCCGCCACCGGTGGCATCTGGCCGCCCAAGGACGTGGCGGTGTTCGACCCCTGGCACTTGCCGCTGGTCAACACGCTGATCCTGCTGACCTCGGGCACCACCGTCACCTGGGCACACCATGCGCTGCTCAACAACGATCGCCAGGGCCTGAAATGGGGCCTCATCGCCACCGTGGTGCTGGGTGCGCTCTTCACGACCGTGCAGGCCTATGAATATGCTCACGCCGCCTTCGCCTTCAGCCGTGACTCGGGCGGCAACATCTATGGTTCGACCTTCTTCATGGCCACCGGTTTCCACGGTTTCCATGTTCTGGTCGGAACCATCTTCCTGCTTGTCTGCCTGTTCCGCGCGACCGCTGGCCACTTCACGCCGAAGCAGCATTTTGGTTTCGAGGCTGCGGCCTGGTATTGGCACTTCGTTGACGTGGTCTGGCTGTTCCTGTTCGCCGCCGTCTACGTCTGGGCTTCGCACGGCGCGGTCATTCCACACGAGTGACGGCACCCCCTTGGCATTTGAGGGCCGCGCGGGCACAATTCCCGCGCGGCCTTTTTTCATTTGGAGGCTGGCCATGAGCGATAATTACAATCTCGCAATTTCGCCGCTGAAGACCGGCATCGCCGGAAAATGTCCACGCTGCGGACGCGGTAAGTTATTCGACGGATATCTCACCGTGGCATCGAAATGTTCCAGTTGCGGACTGTCGTTTGAGTTTGCCGATGGCGGCGATGGCGCTGCCTGGTTTGTCATGCTGTTCGTCTGCATCGCCGGCGTCGGTTCCATTCTCGGCATCGAAGTGGCGTACAGCCCGTCATTCTGGGTCCATGTGCTGATTGCCATTCCGCTGCTCATCATATTGCCGATGCTTCTGCTGCGCCCGGTCAAGGGCGTTCTCCTCTGCCAGCAATGGCAGACCGGCGCCCATGAAGGCCGCCACCAGCCGTGAGAAACCATCCCCGCCCGCCGCCGAGGCTCTGGCCGCTGGTTCTGGTGACAATGATCGGCATCGCCATTCTGATTTGGCTCGGTGTCTGGCAGATCCAGCGCCTGCATTGGAAGGAAGGGCTTCTGGCCGAACTCGCCGCCAAGGCCGGGGCCGAACCGGTTGATCTCGCAACAGCCGAAGAGATCGCCGGTCAAGGCAATGCCGAGTTCCTGAAAGTCCGCTTTCGCGCCACCTACCAGCATGACGCCTCGATGAAGATGCTCTCGACCTATGAGGGTGGCCAGGGCTGGACGATCATCACGCCGGCCATCTCGGCCGATGGCCATGCGGTCATCATCGATCGTGGCCGCCTGCCGGGCCAGTGGCTCGACAGTTTCGACAAGCCCGATGGCGAGCAGGACATCACCGGCATCGTCCGGCCCTATGCCCATGGCCGCGCCTATTTCGATCCCGGCAATGATCCCAAGGCCAATCTCTGGTACTGGTGGGACGTGCCGGCGATGCTGGCCGCGGCTAACTTGCCGGCGGAACTGAAGCCGGCGCCCTTCGTGGTGCAGCTGCTGCCCGGTGCCGCAACAGCCGAATTCCCCAAGCCGCCTGAGCCCAAGGCAAACTTGAGCAACAATCATTTGGGTTATGCCATCACCTGGTTTGGACTGGCCATTGCTTTGGCCGTCGTATCGGCAGTCTTCATCCGTACACTGAGAAACACCGGCGAAGGCCGGCCGCTGCCGCCTGTGTGAAGAGAAATCCGCCGCTTGAAGACGTGGCCCCAGCCCGCTAAAAGAGCCGGGCTTGCGAGTGAGGGATCAACCGTTGCGCTATGTATCGACCCGGGGCGAAGCGCCGGAACTTGGTTTCGAGGATGTGCTGCTGACCGGCCTCGCCCGCGACGGCGGCCTCTATGTGCCAGCCGTCTGGCCACGGCTTTCAGCACGGGAATTGACCCACCTGCAGGGCAAGTCCTACGAAGAGATTGCCCAAGCGGTCATCCACCCGTTCACGGGTGGCGCCGTGCCCGATGCCGATCTGAAGCAGATGATTGCCGTGGCCTATGGTGGTTTCGGCCACCCGGCGGTCGCTCCCCTGAAACAGTTGGACGACAATCACTGGCTGCTTGAACTGTTCCATGGACCAACCCTCGCCTTCAAGGACGTCGCCATGCAATTGCTGGCCCGCCTCATGGACCGCGCATTGGCCGGACGGAAGTCATATGCCACCATCGTCGGCGCCACCTCAGGTGACACCGGTGGTGCGGCCATCGAAGCCTTCCAGGCCAGCCAGCACGCCGCAATCTTCATGTTGCATCCCAATGGCAGGGTGAGCGATGTGCAGCGCCGCCAGATGACCACGGTCACGTCGCCATCCGTCCATAACATCGCACTCGAAGGCAATTTCGACGATTGCCAGGCCATCGTGAAAGCGCTGTTCAACGACCTGGCCTTCCGCGACAAGGTGGCCCTCGCGGGCGTCAACTCGATCAACTGGGCGCGTATCATGGCGCAAGTGGTCTACTATGTGACCGCCGCGCTGTCGCTCGGCGCCCCGGGCCGCGCGGTCAGTTTCTGCGTGCCCACCGGCAACTTCGGCGACATCTTTGCCGGCCTCGTTGCCAAGCGCATGGGGCTGCCCATTGACCGCCTGGTCATTGCCACCAACGTTAACGACATCCTCGACCGCACGCTGAAGACCGGGCGTTACGAGCGGCGCGGCGTCAATCCCTCCACTAGCCCGTCGATGGATATTCAGGTGTCGAGCAATTTCGAGCGGTTGCTGTTCGAAGTCCATGGCCGCGATCCGCATGTGGTGCGCCGCATGATGCAGAACCTGGCGCAATCGGGTGCCTTTAATATCGCTGACCGCGAGCTGGAGCAGATCCGCCACGAGTTCCTGTCGGGCGCAACGGGCGAAGCCGAAACCGCCGCCACCATCTGCGAGACTTATGCCACCACCGGAGAGCTTCTCGATCCGCACACCGCCGTTGGTTATGCCGTGGCCCGCAAGCTTGAGCCTTCGTCCAGCCCCATGGTAACGCTGGCCACCGCGCACCCGGCGAAATTCCCCGATGCGGTCGAAAAGGCCAGCGGCACAAGGCCCGGGCTGCCGCCCCGTCTGGCCCACTTGATGACGGCTCCGGAACAGTTCACAGTGCTGCCCAACGATGTAGCCAAGGTTCGCGATTTCATCCTGTCGCGCCAGAAGCATTGACGGGAGCGCAGTTCATGAGTGTCGAGATCACCCGCCTTCCGAATGGCATCAACGTCGTCACCCACCACATGCCGCATCTGGAAACGGTGGCACTCGGCATCTGGGTCAAGGCCGGCGCCAGGGACGAACGCGCGGAGGAAAATGGCATCGCCCATTTCCTTGAGCACATGGCCTTCAAGGGCACGCCGCGCCGAACGGCGCGCGCCATCGCCGAGGATATCGAATCGGCGGGCGGCGAGATCAATGCCGCAACCGGCATGGAAACCACCACCTATTATGCACGTGTGCTGAAGAACGATTGGGCGCTGGCCCTCGACATCCTGGCCGACATCTTTACCTCGCCCGAACTCGAAGCTGACGAATTGGAACGCGAGCGCGATGTGATCCTGCAGGAAATCGCCGCCGCCAACGACCAGCCCGACGATCTCGTCTTCGATCTTGCCCAGGCCGCATCGTTCGGCGATCATCCGCTGGCCCGCTCGATCCTTGGAACCCATGACCTGATCGGCGGCGTCACCCGCGACCAGATTCTCGACTGGCGCAACCGCAATTACTGGGGCTCGCGCATTGTCGTGGCGGCGGCGGGCAACATCGACCATCGCGCCTTCGCCACCGATGCCGAGCGCCTGCTCGGCCACATCGAAAGCGGCCAGCAACCGCAGCGCGACCCGCCGGTCTTCACGCCCGTCTCCTGCACCGCCGACAAACCGCTCGATCAGGCCCATCTGGTCCTGACCTTCGAGGCACCGGGATATCGCGACCCCGATATTTATGTCCTGCAGGTGCTCTCGAACATCTTAGGGGGAGGCATGTCGTCCCGCCTCTTCCAGGAAGTGCGCGAGAAGCGCGGCCTCTGCTACAGCGTGTTTTCCTTTGGCTCGGCCTATGAAGATGTGGGGCAGGTGGGCGTCTACGCCGCAACCTCGCCCGAACATTCGAACGATCTTTTGGCGCTGACCACTGACATCATGATGTCGGTGGCCGAGCAGGTGACGGATGCCGAAGTGGCCCGCGCCAAGGCCCAGCTGAAGGCCAGTCTGGTGATGAATCTCGAAAGCGCCTCCTCGCGCGCCGACCAGATCGCCAGGCAGTTCCTGGCTTTCGGCTATGTTCCGGCTATCGGCTCGCTAACGGCCAAGATCGAGGCGGTGACACCCGAACAGGTGCGCGACTTGGCCTCCCGGCTGTTTCGCGCCAAGGCGCCGGGCTTCAGCGCTGTGGGCCATATCTCGCAACTTGTGGGCTACGACAAGATCGTCGCCCAATTTGGGTGAGCCTCCATGTCGTTCTTGCGTTCGCCCTTCGCCTCCGATCCACCGCCCACGCTCCGCGATGGCCGTGTCATGTTGCGGGTTCCGGAGATGGGCGACTACCAGAAGTGGGCCAATCTCAGAATGGCCAGCCGGGAATTCCTGACGCCGTGGGAGCCCATCTGGCCGGCCCACGACCTCACCCGCGGCGCCTTTCGCAGCCGCATCCGGCAATATCTCCGCGAAATCGATGCCGATGCCGCCTATCCCTACTTCATCTTCGATGCCGGCGGCTCGGAGCTGAAAGGAGCAATCACCTTGTCGAATGTCCGCCGCGGCGTCGCCCAGGCAGGCACCCTTGGCTATTGGATCGGCGCG
>JANPCS010000310.1:0-3026 GCA_031431065.1 Hyphomicrobiales bacterium
ATACGATTGACGCCGGCTCAAGCAATTGCCACCGCTTGATCATCTCGCCAGACGGACAGCGCCTCTATACCGAGAACGAAGAAGACGCGACGATTTCAGTGATCGATCTCCCCAAGCGAAAGCTGCTCGGCAAAATCGCGACGCCTCGCCCGCTTGCAGGCATTGCGGCCTCGGCAGACAGCCGCACCATCGTCGCCGTCGATGACACCGAACCGGTACTGTTCCTGATCGACACGCAAGGCGAGCGCGTCCGAGCCGAAGTGCCGCTCAAGGGCGTGCCCAAGGCCGCGCAAATTGCACGCTATGCGCCAGACTGGAGCATTCTCGCCGTTTCCAGTCTCAACAGCAACACGGTAAGCTTGATCGATCCGTCGTTTCGCGAGCAGACTGCGATCGCCGTTGGCAGCCAGCCGATGGATATGGCGTTTCACGGCGATGAATTGTTCGTCCCTTGCCAGGGCGATGGAACGGTACATGTGATTGATATTCCCAACCGGCGGCACAAGAGCAATTTTGCCGCTGGCACAGGCTGTGAATCCCTCGGGTTTTTCTAGTTGTACATGGATGTGTTGTTAATTCGGTAAATGGACCCAATCGCCGATTGGACCAAAAGAGTTTTGAAGTGTTGCAGGAGTCTGCTCCTGGCCCATCGCGTCTTTGCTGCTCCTGCAGATGATTGTTCATTGTTGGAACGAGTCGGTCATGATCGAAATTCATGAGTATGCGCCTAGAGTCGGAATAGAATGGCGAGCTTGCAAGGGGAGACTACTCCCGCCATCATGCACTTCATGAAAATCGCCACCTGGAACGTCAATTCGATCAAGGCCAGGCTCGATAACACCGTGGACTGGCTGAAGGACGCCAACCCCGATATCGTCTGCCTGCAGGAATTGAAATGCGAGGACCAGGCCTTCCCGGCCCAGGCCTTCGAGGATATCGGCTACAATGTCCTCACCCACGGCCAGAAGTCCTATAATGGCGTGGCCATCCTCTCGAAAACCAAAGGCGAGGACGTGCGCCGTGGCCTCGATGGCGAGCCCGAGGACGCGCAGGCCCGGTATCTCGAAGCCGTTTTCATTTCAAACCGTCACTCAGTGCGCGTGGCCTCGATCTACCTGCCCAACGGAAATCCTCCGGACACGGACAAATTCCCCTACAAGCTGCGCTGGATGGAGCGGCTCCGCGCCCATGTCGAAAGCCTGCTGAAGCTCGAGGAGCCGCTGGTGCTGGCCGGCGACTACAACATCATCCCCACCAGCAACGATGCCCGCTTCCCAGAAGCCTGGGCGGGCGATGCACTGTTCCGGCCCGAATCAAAGGCCAAATTCCGCCAGCTGCTCAACCTTGGACTGACCGACGCCATCCGCCAAATTCACGGCGATGCGCCTGATCACTATACATTCTGGGATTATCAGGCCGGTGCTTGGCAAAAAAACAACGGCATCCGCATCGATCATCTGCTGCTCAGCCCACAGGCCGCCGATCTGCTGCAGGGGGCCCGCATCGACAAGCACGTCCGCGAGTGGGACCGGCCCTCGGACCATGTGCCGGTGATCGTCGAGCTCAAATGAAAAACCCGCGGGCGATTGGGGCGCCCTGCGGGTCTTTCGAACTCAATACGCGAACTAACTTATTTCGGGGCCTTGACGCCGAAAGCGGCGAAGCTTGCTTCGAACGGCTTGAAGGCTTCCTTGGCGGTGTTTATGTAAAGCTCGTTGAACTTGGTCATCTGCGCGACCAGGGTGTCGTAGCTTTCCTTGGCGAACGCCTGCTGGACCTCAAGAACCTTGTCGATCGACTTCACCGCGGAGACCTTCTCGAAGGCGGCGGTGCTGTTCTCGAACGACTGGCGCGAGAACGCGCTGGCTTCCTGAGCCATCGCCTGCACACCCTTGGTCAGGGCGCTTGAGGAAGCGACATAGGCCTCAAAACCGTCTTTGCCGAACGATTGGAATTCTTCGAAGGACTTCATCATGAGCGTATCTCCATTGGGGTGCCGTTTCCGATGCTCCCAATATGTGCACTGCACCATGAATGTCAAGAAACTTTTTGCATTGCACCAATTTCAGACTTTGGTATGCAGCACCCGTTGCCGATTTACCTCCCGCTAAGGGTCACTGAGGCAATCTATGATGGGGACAGCAGCGGCGGATCGGGCGGACAGTCATGGTCGCCGCGGTTCTGTTGTGTTAATTGATCGATAGCAACGGTCAGACGGCGGTGGAGTGGGTATGCGGTTTCTGGGTTCGTGGCGCGGCAAGACAGCATCGGATGCGCCTTTAGTGGCTTGGCGTCCCTGGATACTGATTATCGTTTCGTCACTCCTGCTCGGTGCCCTCGCACCTGTCGCACATGCCGGCAGCAAGTTCGCCGCCTTCACCGTTGACGCCCGCAATGGCAAGGTCCTCTACGCCGAGAACGCCGATGCGGTCCGTCATCCGGCTTCCCTCACCAAGATGATGACGCTCTATGTGCTGTTCCAGGACCTGAAGGCCGGCAAGATCAGGCTCGACTCGACCATCCGCATATCGGCCCGCGCCGCCGCCATGGCGCCCTCCAAACTGGGCGTGAAAGCCGGAAAGACCATCACCGTCGAAACCGCCATTCGCGCCCTGGTGGTGAAATCCGCCAATGACGTTGCCGCCGCCGTCGCCGAAAACCTGGGGGGCAGCGAGCAGGCCTTCGCCAAGCGCATGACCCGCACGGCGCGCTCCATCGGTATGAGCCGCAGCAATTTTGCCAACGCCTCTGGCCTGCCCAATCCCAATCAGGTCACCACGGCGCGCGACATGGCCACTCTGGGCTTGCGCCTGATGCGCGATTTCCCCCAGTACTATCCCTATTTCCGCACCCAGAGTTTTGTCTTCAACGGCCGCCTCATCCGCGGCCACAACCGCCTGCTCGGCAGGTTCGAGGGCACCGACGGCATCAAGACCGGCTACATCAATGCCTCGGGCTTCAACCTCGTCACCTCGGCCCGCCGGGGCGACAAGCGCCTGGTGGGCGTCGTCCTCGGCGGCCGCACC
>JANPCS010000311.1:0-2625 GCA_031431065.1 Hyphomicrobiales bacterium
TTGGGTTTCGGCCACGGCATGGTGAACTGTTCGCCGCGCCGCACATATTGGTAGCGGTAGAAATGGAACCACAGCGACATGATGATATAGAAAATCACCATGGCGGTGAGCTGCGCGCCATAACCGAGGAAGATGGCGAAGTACGTCACCACGCAAAGCACGAACAGCACGATGGCCGGCAGCGGGTGGAACGGATGGGTGTAGCCGCGCCGGATCGAGCCCAGCGGCCACTTGTTTCTGAACATCACGATGTTGATGCTCATGAACGTGTAGTGCAGCACCCCCGACAGGATCGAGAAGGTGATGGCCTGACCGAGATTTGCCGTGAACGCGAAGGCCAGCGCAATCGGCACGAGGAAAAGGATCGAACGATAGGGTGTCCGGTACTTCGGGTGCACAGCCGAGAACCACGTCGGCAGGTAACGGTCGCGCCCCAGCGAGAACCAGGCGCGCGCCGCGTCGTTGATGCAGCCGTTGGCCGAAGCCGTGGCGGCAAGAACGGTGGCGGCGAACATCAGCATCTCCAGGCTTTTGGAGCCTGTGAGTTTTCCGGCGTCGAGCAGCGGGAAGTAGGTGAAGCCCAGATACTGCCATGGCATCAGCGAGGCGCAAACGTACCATGTAAGTGACGCGCCGATCAGCAGCGTGATCATGCCAGCCATCGTGCCATAGGGCAGGGAGCGGGATGGCGATCGCACTTCCTCGGCGGCTTGCGTCGTTCCTTCGATGCCGAGATAGTACCAGATGCCCCAATGGAAACCGGCGATGACGCCGATCCAGCCATAGGGCAGGGCATTGTCAGGCGTCACCATGTCACCAAGTTTCAACACCGCGCCCTGGCTCCACGGTTGCACCGAAAAGAACAGGATGATGATGGCGAGGAAGGCGATGGCGGTGATCACAAGGTTGATGTTCAGTGTCATCAGCACACCGCGATAGTTGAGTGCCGCCAGCACCACGATGATCGTGGCAATGACGCCCCGGTAGTGCCAGTCGGTGAAGCCTTCGCCGGCATAGGCCTTGATGGTGTCGGCCACCACGATGGCGTTCGACACTTCCAGCATGGTGTAGGCGAACACCAGATAGAGCGCCACATTGAAGGCCATCAGCGGGCCGACGATGTGTTTGGCCTGCGCATATTGGCCACCAGCGGCTGCCACGGTCGATGTCACTTCCGAGTCGATCATGGCAACGGATGTGTAAAGAAGGCCGACAACCCAACAGATGATGAGTGCCGCGAGTGCGCCGCCTTTGTCGGCGGAGAAGTTCCAGCCGGTATATTCGCCCACCAGCACGATGCCCACGCCCAGTGCCCAGACATGGGCCGGGCCAAGTACGCGCGACAAGGAGACTTTCTGAACCGATCCGGCTGTTGCTGCATTTGCCATGATCGCCTCCTCAGACTTTGTGTTTTTCGGTGAAGGCTTCAATCTCGCCTTCGCGCGATGAAGTCAGGGTGGCTTCGGAATAGCGGGTGTCGGTCTTGAACCAGTCATAGAGCATCCAGACGGCGAGAGCCGCCGAGATGGCCCAGCCGATGTTTGCGATTGTCATCCACATGATGCCGCCCTCACTTCTTGCCAAACTTTTCGTCGATCACTTCACGGTACTCTTTGTCGGAGGCCTTGAAGAGAAATATGAAATAGCCGGCCAGCGCGGCTGTGAGCAGAACGAGCTGCAGCCAGTTGATGGAGTAGTCCCATTTGCTCTGGATGATGTCATGGGCGGCGGCGGCATCGGCATAGCCCAGCTTCACCCATTGCTCGACTTGAGCAGGTGTCTGCTTCAAGGCTTCCCATGTGGGGTTGTCGATTACTTCCGTGACTTTGGAATTGCCAGCCCAGCCCATGTAGAGCGGAAACCACAGGGCCAGAAAGATCGCGCCAATGACGACGATGATGTCAAACCATTGCATCGCCCTGGGTTGCTCGGGAGGATTGTATTTCGCCATGTCTGTTTCCCTCAGCCGTTCTTGCTTGCTTCATCAAGCATCTTGATGTCGAGGCCATAGATGAAGTGCTTGTCGCTGGCATAGTTCTTGACCATGGCGGCGATCGACGCGGTGTTGAAGATCAGCACGGCCGCGGCGGAGATCAGCGCCACGATGCGCACCCCGCTGTCGGGAATATGTGGCCATGACATAATGAGTACAAAGAGGACGGCGATCCACAGGAGCGCCACAAAGGTCCACGCTCCGCGCACGTCGGCACGGTACATGGCCTCAATCCTCTGATTGAGGTCAGACATTTCGCTTCCTCCCGCAGGCCCGCTTTTTATCCCCGCAGCGTGCTGGCCCGCCCCCAGTTGAGTCGTTTTCCGCAGAGCAACTTTATTATCTGTCAGGAAACGCCGCTCTTGCCGGATTGTCAAGCAGTCTGGCGTTGAAATCAGGCAACTTGCGGCATCAGCGTGGTGGATCGGTTGGCTTGAAGCGCGCCATAAGCTCAGCCAGCTGGTGTGCCGTCCGGCCCGTCCCCAAGGTCACCATGGTCAGCTCCGGGTATTTGAACAGGCGGTTGAAGCGGCCCATCACACGCTGTTCCCAATAAACCTTGAGCGCCTCGCGCCCCGGCGGCCGCGCGACTTACTAAAGAATGAAGTCGGCGGCCGTGAGCGCGGTGGCCG
>JANPCS010000312.1:0-2493 GCA_031431065.1 Hyphomicrobiales bacterium
CAATCCGCCAGCTTGCCGGGCAGACCGCCGCCCGTGAGCGCGCTGGCGGATTGCTCCGACCGCGACCCGGCGAACACCGAGCTGTACATCGTCGAGGGCGACTCCGCCGGCGGCTCCGCCAAGCAGGGGCGCGACCGCAAGTTCCAGGCCGTCCTCCCGCTCAAGGGCAAGATCCTCAACGTCGAGAAGGCGCGGATGGACAAGATGCTGGGCTCCGCCGAGATCGGCACGCTGATCACCGCGTTGGGTGCCGGCATCGGCCGCGAAGAATTCAACATCGACAAGCTGCGCTATCACAAGATCATCATCATGACCGACGCCGACGTCGATGGCGCCCACATCCGCACGCTGCTGCTGACCTTCTTCTTCCGCCAGATGCCGGAAGTGATCGAACGCGGCCACCTTTATATTGCCCAGCCGCCGCTCTACAAGGTGAAGCGCGGCTCGTCCGAGCAGTATCTGAAGGACGGCAAGGCGCTGGAAACCTATCTCGTCGACACCGGGCTTGAGAACTCGACGCTGGTTCTCGCCGACGGCACCGAGCGCGCCGGAGCCGATCTGCGTGCCATCGTCGAGGAGGCGCTCTCGATCCGCGCCGCACTCGACGCGCTGCACGTGCGCTATTCGCGCCAGGTGATCGAGCAGGCGGCTATTGCCGGCGTGCTCAATCCCGAAGTGCTGTCGAGCCCCGACCAGGCCAACGCCGCCGCGCAGTACATCGCGCGGCGTCTCGACACGATTTCCGAGGAAACCGAACGCGGCTGGATGGGCGAGCCCACCACCGACGGCGGTCTGACCTTTGTGCGCGATGTGCGCGGTGTGAAGGAAAGCTGGACGCTCGACGGCAAGCTGATCGGTTCGGCCGATTCGCTGCGCCTCGACCGCAAGGCCGCGCACTTGCAGGAAATCTACGAGCGGCCGGCAAAACTCCGCCGCAAGGACAGCGACACCGTCATCTATGGCCCCACCGATCTGCTCGATGCCATCTTTGCCTCGGGCCGCAAGGGCATTTCGATGCAGCGCTACAAGGGCCTGGGTGAAATGAATCCCGAGCAGCTGTGGGAAACGACGCTCGATCCGAACGTCCGCTCGCTGTTGCGTGTCAGGGTCTCGGAACTCGATGAGGCCGACGACATCTTCACCAAGCTGATGGGTGACGTGGTTGAACCGCGCCGCGACTTCATCCGCGACAATGCGTTGAGCGTCGCCAACCTCGACGTTTGAGGCAGACCGCATCGCGCAAGGGTGGCGCAAGGGTCGGCGCGATAAGCCCGTGGTGTCGTATCGCCGTTGCGGTGCGATTCGCGAGGGGAATGGGCTGAACCGGCCCATGGGTATCATGCCGCGCTCCCGTTCCGGCCTGTCCGGAGTTTCTGACATTCATTGACTGATGCCAGCCGTGTGGGCGTTGACCCGCGCGCTTGTCAGAAGCCTCCCGCTTTTCACGGCGGCCCAATTCGCGAAGCCAGCAGGTTCGCGAAGCAGCCAAGCCGTCATTGTCCCTCACCCAAGGAGCTCCCGAATGCCGGTCACCATCACTCTTGGAAACGACGACGTCACGATGACCATCTCGACATTCGATGCGCTGACCACGGGATCGGGTGCCGCGGCAATCACCGTGACCGAAGCGCTGGTTGGCGCTTTCGTCAACCTTGGTACCGGCACCGACAGCCTGACGCTCGCCAACTTCGCCAATTCGCTCACCGTTTCGGGCGTCGAGACACTGACCGGCGGTACTGCCGCCGACACCATTACACTTGGCACCACGCTGACCGGCATGACGCTTGATCTTGGCGCTGGTGCCGACGTGCTGAGCCTCGCCAACACGGCCAACACCGGCAGCGTCTCGAATGTCGAGACCATTACCGGCAATGCCGCCGCCGACGACGTGACATTGCTGACCGCGGTGACCTCCGGCGCCTTCGATTTCGCAGCCGGCAGCGATGCGCTGACACTGGCCAACGGCACCAACTCCGCGACCGTTTCCAATGTCGAAACACTGACTGGCGGCACCGGTGCCGACACCATCACATTCGGCGCCGCCATCGGTTTCGGTTCGGTCGATCTGGGAGCCGGAACCGACGTGCTGACGCTGGCCAATGGCAGCAACGCCATCACCGTCGCCAACCTCGAAAACCTGACCGGCGGCAGCGGCACCGACGCCATCATCATCGCCAGCGACGCCACCGGCATGATCATAAACCTGGGCGCCGGAGCCGATACCATCTCGCTCGGCAACTTCGCCAATACGGTCACACTCTCCAACGTCGAAACCGTCAACGGCAACGCCGATGATGATACGGTCACATTGGCCACAGCCGTGACCTCCGGCAGCTTCAGCCTGGGCCTAGGCACCGATGCCTTGACGCTCGCCAACGGCACCAAATCCGCCACAGATACGTCGGCGGTCAATCTGACCCGCGGCATCTGAGCCGATTACATCAAACTCGGATCGGCAATCGAAAAAATGAACATCGAGATGGGGGCGGGCGC
>JANPCS010000313.1:0-1905 GCA_031431065.1 Hyphomicrobiales bacterium
CCCGAGAAGGCGGTTCTGCATTTCCCCGGCGGTCTGAAAGACTTCCTCGCCGAGCGCATCGACGGTTTGCACCGGGTGGTCGATGAAATCTTCTCCGGCCGCGTCGAAAAGGAAGGCAGCCACGGCACGGTCGAATGGGCGGTGGCGTGGTTTGGCGGCGAGGACGGGTTCTCGTCGTCCTATTGCAACACTATCCCGACGCCCGATGGCGGCACCCATGAGCAGGGCCTGCGCATGGGTGCCGCCAACCGGCGTCGGGATGGTGTTGCAATAGGACGACGAGAAACCATCCTCGCCGCCGAACCACGCCACCGCCCATTCGACCGTGCCGTGGCCGCCGTCCTTCTCGACGCGGCCGGAGAAGATGTCATCGACCACCCGGTGCAAGCCATCGATGCGCTCGGCGAGGAAGTCCTTCAACCCGCCGGGGAAATGCAGCGTGGCTTTCTCGGGCGTGTCCTTGTCCTTGATGAGGGCGGGATCGCATGACCAGCGGATCTCGACGCCGCCGAAGAGATAGGATTTCGACCGCGCCATCTTGTAAAGGCGGGCGGCGAGAAAAGTGGTGTTGCCCTTGCCGAAAATCTGTTCGTCCGGATGAAAGGAGACTTTCGTGCCGCGGCGGCCTGTGACTTTGCCGAGGGCTTCGAGCTTGCCCGTGGGCTTGCCACGGCGGAATTCCTGGCGGTAGAGCTGCTGGCCGCGCGCCACTTCGACCACCACATGGGCAGACAGCGCGTTCACCACCGACACGCCGACGCCGTGCAGGCCGCCGCTCGTTTCATACGCGCCACTGTCGAACTTACCGCCCGAATGCAGCGTCGTCATGATGACTTCAAGGGCGGACTTGTCCTTGAACTTCGGATGCGGATCGACAGGGATGCCGCGGCCATTGTCGATGACCGTCAGATAGCCATCGCTGGCATAGCTGACGTCGATCCACGTGGCGTGGCCGGCCACCGCCTCGTCCATGGCATTGTCGAGCACTTCTGCGAAAAGGTGATGCAGCGCCTTCTCGTCGGTGCCGCCGATATACATGCCGGGACGGCGGCGCACCGGCTCAAGGCCTTCCAGCACTTCGATATCGGCCGCCGTATAGCTCTCCTCGCCGCGCGATCTGGCGGGTGCCGTGTTCTTCGGTCTCGGCGCCACAGGCAGATCGTCGAAGAGATCGTTGGACTTTGCGGCTTTGGCCATTGGCGTTCCCGAATCGTTTCGTGGGTGGAGTATCGCCCCAGGGGGGATACTGGCAACCCTTGACTTTCAACCGGCATTGGGCCCCCTAGCTGGTCTTATGCCGGAACCCGTCATCATCGCCAACCGCACGTTCTGGGCCAGGATCAGCGCCATGTTCTGGCTGATCGAGATCGTGGTGGGCTTAAGTTTCGCGGCGGGCGGCATCGGCTACATCGGATCGGGCCAGAACGGCGTGGCAGCAGTGCTGGTCGTCTGCGGCCTGATGTTGTCGGGTGTTGGCGTGGTGTTGGCGGCAACTTCGTTCCGCATCTGGCTTCTCAAAGGCCCGGCCATCGAAATGCGCCAAGAAGGCTTTGATCGACCGGCGCATCGCTGACCAACTGATCCCGTGGCCGGCCATCATCTGGAAAGTGGTGTTCAACAGCCGCGCCTACAGCCTGCAGATCGATGTCAGGGCACCCGAACGTCAGGCGCTCAATGTGTATTGGGAGCAACGCCTGATGGGCCGCTGCAACCGCCTGTTCAAATACCCTGAGCTGACCGTGGTGACGTCAGGGACGGGCCACTCCACCCATCAACTGGCCGCCATGATGGTGCGTTTCAAACCGCAAGATCCGCCACGTTGACGGCCCAGGTTGCCCAATTCAACGCCAGACTGCTTGACAATCCGGCAAGAGCGGCGTTTCCTGACAGATAATAAAGTTGCTC
>JANPCS010000314.1:0-3875 GCA_031431065.1 Hyphomicrobiales bacterium
GTCAAGGAACAGCAGCCGAAGTATGAGAATTTCAAGATCAAGGCCTCCACCAATCTTGAACAGGTGGTGCGCGGCGCCGATGTGGTTGTGACGCTGACACCGGCGCGCGGGCCGATTGTGATGGCCGAGTGGATTTCACCGGGAACCCATATCGCCGTTGTCGGCGCCGACAAGAAGGGCGATCAGGAACTGGAAGGCAAGTTGCTGAAAGGAGCCCGCATTTTCGTCGACGATATCCGCCAATGCCGCACCGATGGCGAAATCAACGTGCCGTTGTCGCAAGGGCTGATCACGGAAAAGGATATCGCGGGCGAGATTGGCGAAGTGATCACCGGTAAGAAAAAGGGCCGCACCTCTGACGCGGAGATCACCATCTTCGATTCAACCGGCATTGCCTTGCAGGATTCCGCTACGGTGCCGCTTGAGTATGAGCGCGCCATGGCAGCGGGCGTCGGCATCGAGAAAAGGATGATCTCGACCTGATCAACCGCCGGCAACTCTGAGCAGCAACTTGCCGGCAAACTGTAGGAATTCAACATGCACCATGCAGGCATCCGGCAGCACATCATCGACCGTTTCATTGCGCGGCGTGGCAGGCTGCACCTGTTTGACCAACTTGTTGCGGCACGCACGGCTAAGGCCGGCGGGCAGGTGATCTGGGTGAACCATGCCAATGTTGCGACGGCAGCGGGCAGCGACTGGTCCGGGTTCTTCGACCGGTTCGTCGCCGCTGATTTTCGCCAGCGGACGATCAAGAGCCTGGCGCCAGGACGCGAGGGACGGCAGGTCTGGGCCGGGGTCGATTTTGACGCGCAAGACATTCACATTATCAAGAACCGCTACAGCGCGCCGATGCCGGGATCGTCCAGCCTGGAACGGGTGCTGCGCAGCCTTCGGCTCGAAACGGTGCTCATCGCCGGAACCAAGACAAATGTCTGCTGCGAGTCCACCGCACGGGATGCGATGATAACTGCACTCCGTTTCCCGCCTTTGCCAATTGAGCTTGTGACCTTTGCCCGCTAAACCGCACTCATGAAAGTCACCGAGACCCGTTCCGTGGCGCGCGGGAAATTGTTCGCCGTAGCCCCCATGATGGATTGGACCGACCGGCATTGCCGGGTGTTCCATCGCCAGCTGACGGCCCATGCCTTGCTCTATACCGAGATGATTACCGCGCTGGCGATCCGCCATGGCGACCGGCAACGGCTGCTGGGCTTCGATACGCTTGAACAACCTGTGGCGCTGCAGATCGGCGGCAGCGGCCCGGCGATTCTGGCCGAGGCCGCGAGAATCGGCGAGGATTTCGGCTACCGCGAAATCAATCTCAATGCCGGCTGTCCGTCGGACCGGGTGCAGGAGGGCCGCTTTGGCGCCTGCCTGATGGCCGAGCCGGGCCTGGTGCGCGATTGCGTCGGCGCCATGCGCGAAGCCGTACGGGTTCCGGTGACGGTGAAATGCCGCATCGGCATCGACGATCAGGACGGCGAGGCGGACTTTGCCCGCTTCGTCGAGACCGTCAGCCAATCGGGATGCAAGACCTTCATCGTCCATGCCCGCAAAGCCTGGTTGAAAGGCCTGTCGCCAAAGGAAAACCGCGAAATTCCGCCGCTCGACCATGACCGGGTCTACCGGCTGAAACAGATGCGGCCCGATCTCACCATCATCATCAATGGCGGCATCAATACGCTCGAGGACGCCGAAGCGCATCTTCAGCATGTCGATGGCGTGATGCTGGGGCGCGCCGCCTACCAGACGCCCTGGCTGCTGCACGATGTCGACCGCCGCTTTTTCGCCACCCCGAACCCTGCCAGTTCGCCCCTCGATATCGTCGCGGCGATGCAACCCTATATTGCCTGCGAGTTGGCCAGGGGCGTCTGGCTGCAGCATATTGTCCGCCATATGCTGGGCCTGTTTCATGCTATGCCGGGTGGCCGGCTGTGGCGGCGGGTGCTCTCCGAACAGGCCGCAAGGCCCGGTGCCGGCATCGCCGTGCTGGAACTGGCGGCGGCAGAGATATCGAAGCGCATGGCCCTGCCGGCGATCGCCGCCGAATAGTGACTTGCCGCAAGGCCCCGGTCTGGTGTTAAACAGGCTGGAGCCTCCAACAGGGTGGAGTGAGATGAAATTGTTTCGTGTGAGTGCGGCCGTCCTGTTGCTGGCAGGGGCGGGAAGTGGCGGGGTCATGGCGCAGGTCGTTGGACCGCGCAGCGATTGCCTTGTCGCGCTGGAAGGCGGTTTCTTCAACACCTGTGCGGCGGGAAATCTCGCTCGCCTCAACGCCATCTATCTTCCCTATGTGGTGGCGCGCGCCGCCGCCAACAGCTTCCACATCGGACCAGCCATCGCCGAACCGGCTGGCCTCGAAAGCCTGATTTCCACCGATGCGGAGCAGCGCTTGAGCCAATCCGCGCTGGTCATCGCGCCCACCGCCGATGTGGCAGCCGTGGCGCCCGCTGCCCCCGTCCAATGGAATGCCTGGGGCAATGGCCGCTATGTCCACAGCGACTATTCGCTCGCCGGCGGCGGCCTCGCGGGCGGCACCTCGACCGGCATTGCCGGGCTCGATTACAAGGTCACCAGCAAATTCACGCTTGGCCTCCTGGCTTCCGCCGAGACCTCGAGCCTCGACAGCGTGCTCGATGACTACAACAGCCAGACCTTGGGGATTGGCCCCTATCTCGGCCTGGTGCTCAGCGACAATATCGTGTTCTCCGCCAATGCCCAGAGGAGCTGGATCGATAGCGATTCGTCGGGCGGCGTTCTGAACTTCGACACTGGCCGCATCCAGGCTTCGGGCGCCTTCAATGGCTATTGGTACCGCGGTACCTGGCGCCTCAACCCGTCGCTGACTCTGACCTGGTCGAAGGACTGGGAGGAGGAGAAGAACGGCCTGTTCCCGGACCGCCAGATCGAAGTGGGCGTGCTGGTGCCCGCCCTGCAGATCGGCAATACGCTCAGGCTCTCCGACACCACGACGCTGGAGCCCTGGGCTGGTGCTGCCCTTGATGTGACCTTCCTCAACGATGTGAAGATCACCGGCCTTCCCGATAGCAGCGACCCCAATACGGACTTGCGGCTGCAGGCCGGCCTCAACTTCGGCTTCGGCAGCAACGCCCAACTGGCCATCACCGGCGAGGCCTCGGGGCTGCTGCTGGAGGACTTCGACAACTACTCGATCGAAGCCAACCTGGCGGTGCAGTTCTAGGGGACTTGGCGGTGGGCTGAAGGGGCGGTTTTCCGCAACGAAGCCCGGATTTCTTGCAGGAATTTTGGGTTCGGGAATTGAGGGGCCGATTGCGCTGGATGTTTCACGTGAAACAATTCCTAAATTCGGGATTTTCATGGGAATCAACACCTTGCAACGCCGTGTTTCGCACCAAAATCCGCGCCGCGGGGCGCCAGAACGCCGTAAATCTCCCGCTTTTTGCACGTCTTTCGCCGTCATTTTGGCGTGTAGATATTTGACACGCATCACCTATCGCACTTCCGCCTGAAATCCGGTCCCGCTGGCGGGTGGCGGTTCCGCAGCGCCCGCTCAATCCTAGAACTTGCCGCAAAGAAAGGCGGCATTGGTGCTCCGGTTGGCCGTGCAACCCGGCTTCGCATTCGGGAGTTTGTACAACAGCGGCTTTGAGCGCTCCCGCCACCCCGGACCACCCCCCATCCGTCATCCCGGCGAAAGCCGGGACCCAGCTTGGACACCGCAAGCGTCCAGTGCCCACGCCCAAAACGCACAGCAACAATAGTTTTGTGCACTGTCATGTCTGGACGGCGCCCTGTTGGCAAGAGTGTTTTTGACTTTGAAGTGCGAGATGTTTGGCGCGAGGTGCGGTCATGTCTCCGGCCTATGATGCGGCCTCAGGTGTTGGCCGCTG
>JANPCS010000315.1:0-1904 GCA_031431065.1 Hyphomicrobiales bacterium
GTTGCGCAGATAGGCGATGGCATTGACATTGACCGACAATTTGCACGGCACAGGCAGGCGCTCCCAACTCAGAGGCCTGATATAGAGCCGAACTGGTCCACAGAATTGATCCGGTTTGCGGAAAAAATAGCAGACCATCGAGGCTGGCAACCATACCATCCTCTGTCTCTTGCAAATTGAGATGAAGCGGGCGCATGATTTTAAGTAGAATTTTAGGAGGATGGCATGGCCCGCACCCCGCTACTTCGCTATTTCAGCGCCTTGGCGCGCCAACATGACGCGGCCGAACACATGGGCATCAGCCCGGCCGAATGGCGTGAACGGCGCGCCGCAGCGGCCCTCAACCGCAGGCGCTTCCTGCAGGGCTCGGCAGCGGCTGCTGCCATCGCCATGATGCCGAAACCGGTTCGCGCGGCAGGCACCACGCCACGCATCGCCGTCATCGGCGCCGGTATTTCCGGCCTCAATGCCGCGCTGACGTTGCAGGACAAGGGCATCGCTGCAACTGTCTACGAGGCCTCCGGCTATATCGGCGGCCGCATGAAGAGCGAGACATCGGGATATTGGGACAACGGCCAGAATAGCGAAATCTATGGCGAGCTGATCGACACCAACCATACCTCGATCCTAGGCCTGGCTCAGCGTTTCGGCCTGCCGGTTGACGACCTGAACGCGGTCGATCCGCCAGGCGCCACCGAGACCTATTACTTCTACGGCAAACGCGTCTCCGCCGCGCAGATCGATGACGATTTCGTGGCGGTGCGGGCGGCCTGCAAGAAGGACATCACGGCCGCTGGCTATCCGACCCTGTGGAATAAATTCAAACCGGCAGGCCAGGCGCTCGACCGCTTGAGCGTCTATGACTGGATCCAGTCGCGCGTTCCGGGTGGCACGGGCTCGGCCATGGGTAAGCTGCTCGATATCGCTTATACTGAAGAATACGGCGGCGACACAACCGATCAGTCATCGTTGAACCTGCTGTATCTCCTGGGCTATCAGCCGGCGCCGAAGGGCTTTTCCATTTTCGGCGTTTCCGACGAGCGCTATCACATCCGCGGCGGCAACCAGAAACTGCCGCAAGCCATTGCCGCAAGCCTTCCCGACGTCCGCCTCGGATGGCGCATGACGGCGGTTCGCCAGAATACCGGTGGCACGGTGACGCTGACTTTCGATGCGCCATCCGGAATCCAGCTGGTGACGGTCGATCGCGTCATCGTGACGGCGCCATTCGCCGTGCTGCGCAATCTTGATATCGCGGGCGCCGGTTTCGACGCCTTGAAGCTGCGCGCCATCAAAGAGTTGGGCGCCGGACGAAACGCCAAGCTGCTGCTGCAGTTCAACAGCCGATTGTGGAACAGCAGCGGCCCGTGGGGCATATCCAACGGCAGTTCCTATACCGATCTTGGCTACCAGAACACCTGGGACACCACCCGCGGCCAGCCAGGCGCCACCGGCATCATCGTCGGCTACAGCGGCGGCAGCACGGCGGCCGCCTTCACGCCCCTCACTCCCTATTCGACGGCCGCTCAGAACCCGCAGGTCGGCACCTACGCAAGAAGCTTCCTGAAACAGTTCGACACGGTGTTTCCCGGCGTCCAGAAACTGTGGAACGGCAAGGCCACGCTGTCAGTTGCACATCGCAATGCGCAGTTCAACTGTTCGTACTCTTATTTCCGCGTCGGCCAATACACCACCTTCGGCGGTTATGAAGGCGTGCCGCAAGGCGCCATTCATTTCGCCGGCGAACATTGCTCGCAGGACTACCAGGGCTACATGGAAGGCGGTGCCCGCGAGGGTGCGCGGGCGGGCCTTGAGGTGTTCCACGCCCTGACCGGAAATTGAGGCGGCAAGCATCATTCCTTCATCCCCTCCGGCCCCCGCGTGATGCCCGCCACCCCGGTGCG
>JANPCS010000316.1:0-2680 GCA_031431065.1 Hyphomicrobiales bacterium
GACGGATATTCTAGCCTTGCAGGAGGACGTGGCGCGCAACATCGCCGGGACATTGGCCATCGAGCTCGATGACCGGGAGCTCGACATTGCCCATGCGAAGCCTCTCGACGATTTTCGCGCTTATGAACATTGGCTCCACGGCAAGCGCATCCTGTGGACAGAGGGGGCATCGAACCTGGAAGCGCGCAGGCATTTCCAGCGGGCGGCGGAGATCGATCCGGGATTCGCTCGGGCGCATGCTGGCCTGGGCGTCACCTATGTCGAGGAAGCGGTGCAATTTCCGCCCGAAGACGAGTTCCACGAGGCCCTCGCCAAGGCCCATGAAGCCTCGCGCCGGGCGGTTTCGCTCGATCCATCAGAATGCCTTGGGCATGCGGCGCTGGGCTGGAGCTATCTTTACCTCCGCGACTATGAGCAGGCGCGCAAGCACGTCGATATCGCACTGCGTCTCAACCCCAACGATGCCGACATGCTGGCCAATGCCGCATATGTGCTTGCCATGTACGGCGAGTCGGAACGCGCGGTGCTGTGCGGCAAGACGGCGATACGCCTCAATCCGCGCCATCCCGACTGGTACCTGGGATTTGCCGGAACGGCGTTGTTCGCGGCGCGGCGCTATCAGGAAGCGATCGAGGTCCGGTCACGGTCTCCCGGCACATTCTACGACTCATGGTTTTTTGGGGCCTCGATGCTTGCGCGGCTTGGCCGGACCGACGAGGCGCGGCAATGGGTCGAAACAGGGATGAGCAAACTTCAATCGCGAGTTGGCCGCGAGCGCATGGATCGTATCGGCTGCGTCAAGTTGTTGACCGAAAACAATCCTTTCCGGACAGCGGACGACATCGAACACTTCGCCGAGAGCATGCGGATGGCGGGGGTGCCGGGCTGAGCAGGCGGCACGCGCCGTCGCGCCGCCTGCCAGGCCTGTCGAGCCTCAAAGAATAAAGTCGGACTCGCGCGGCGTGAAGATGCCGTTGATGACGATCTGGAACTCGGCAATCGTGTCTGTATCGGTATTGCCGGCAATCACTATGCTATCGCCCTGTTTGGAATAGATCAGCTGGCCGATGCCAGTGAAGATCGAGTTGCCGGCAAATTCAAATGCCTGATTGCCGGCCTTGGTGGTATCGGCGTCAATTTCGGAAACGTCGATCACGTCGTAGTTTCTAAGAAAGTCGAGGATGACATCGAGTTCATCGCCGGCGGTGTCCGCTGCTTTCACGAATCGAAAGATATCAGCCCCGGTATTGCCCTCCAGCCGGTCGCGGCCGGCATCGCCAGTCAACGTATCCTGGCCTGCACCACCGATGAGATGGTCGTTGCCGTCAGCGCCGTTCAAACGGTCATTGCCGCTGCCGCCAATGAGCTTATCGTTACCATCGGCACCATTGATCTGGTCGCCGAAGCGCGACCCGAACATAACGTCATTGAAGCGCGTGCCCCTGTCGTCCTGCTCGCTGGAGTTACTGAAGATGAAATCCCTGGAATTCAATTCCGACAGGCGGATATCGTCGATGGTGAGAAAGTGGCCGTAACCATCATACTCAGCGTTGAGCAAGACGCCGCCACTGCGGTTGGATTCGGCAATAGCGCGCACCTGCTCGAAACTCGAAACGCCCCAGGCGCGCAGATCGATCAGGTCAACGAACGGCTTGAAGTCACGAATGGTATCGTCGGTGTAGCCGACATTGCGCGACGACATTTTGAAAGTGTCATAGCCGGAAGAGCCCCAGTATTCGTTGATGCCGGCGCCGCCTTGGAGATTGTCGTTACCGTCACCGCCCGCCAGGTAGTCGTTCCCCGTGCCGCCAGACAAATTGTCCGAACCTTCCTTGCCATAGAGGTCATCATTGCCGCCATTGCCGAGAATTTTGTCTCCGCCCTTGCTGCCGATAATGATCTCGGAAGTATTGTCGCCGATATAAGTCACCATAGTGAGAACCCCTGAATACAAGATGTTGCAAGTTGCGGGACCAACACACCCGGAGAGACCCGTACCCTTGGTAGCGGACAACGATCCGCCGCGTGATGTCCTTTGCCAGACACTCGTGACAAGCTTCGGGCTTTCACGAGGCCGATGTCTGGTATGTATCGGCTGACTGCGGCGTAAATTGGTTCATGCCACGGCTTGGTTGAGGCCACCTTAACCGGCACAAATGGCCGAAAGCAGGCGCGTGAGTCTAGCGCCATCAATGTGCTCCGGTCTTTGCAACGCCTCGTTTCGAAGTCGAATTATGGCCGAAAAGTGGTGAGCGGCGGTTCGATTACGGTCAGACCGCTGCCGCTTTCAGCTGAACGCTTTCGCCGCAGCCGCAGGCCGAGACCTGATTGGGATTGTTGAAGACGAAGCCGGATTTCAACGTGGTGGACTGGAAGTCCATCTCGGTGCCGAGCAGGAACATCATGGCCTTGGCGTCGATCAGCACCTTAACGCCCTTATCCTCGACCACTTCGTCGAACGGCTTCTGATCCTCGGCCCAGTCCATGGTGTATTCCATGCCGGCACAGCCGCCGTTCTTGACGCCAATGCGCAGGCCGGCCACCGGCTTATCGGCCTTGTCCATGATCTCGCGGACGCGCGCCGCGGCGGCATCGGTGAGTTTCATGATCTGCGGGCGGGGACGGGAAACGGCGGTGGCCATGGAATTCTCCTTACCACATATTCATTGCGACGCGGGCC
>JANPCS010000317.1:0-7831 GCA_031431065.1 Hyphomicrobiales bacterium
GCGGAATGATGTAGTCGCCGAGCGTCAGCGAGAACGTAAAGATCGAACCGGCGATGATGCCGGGAAGGGCCAGCGGCAGGATGACCGTCGTGAAGGTTTTCCGGGGCTCGGCGCCAAGATCGGCCGAGGCTTCGATGAGATTGCCTGGCACGCGCTCGAGGGCGGCTTGGGTCGGCAGGATCATGTAGGGCAGCCAGACATAGCAGAACACCAGAAACGTGCCGATGTAGCTGAATGACAGCGATGGCCCGCCGATCACCGGAACCGCCAGCAGGCCTTCGAGCGCCCAGGTCAAATGCAGTTGTCCGGCCAGCCAGCTGACGATGCCTTCCTTGGCGAGGATCAGCTTCCAGGCATAGACCTTGACCAGATAGCTCGACCACAAGGGCAGCATGACGAGGAGATAGAACAGGGCTTTCCATTTTCCCCTGGCATAACGCGCCGCGTAGTAGGAAATCGGAAAGGCCAGCGCCGCGCAGCCGAGCGTCACCGCCACCGCCATCGTCAGTGAACGGAGGATCACGTCCAGGTTCGACAACCGCAGCAGTTCGGCATACGTCGCAAACGTGAACTCGTAGACGATGAAACCCGAGAACTCGTCGATCGAATAGAAGCTGTGCAGCAGCAGGGCCAGCAGCGAGCCCAGGTAGACGACGCCGAGCCAGGCCAGCGGCGGGGCCAGAAGTACCAGCAACAACAGCCGCGGCCGGCCGAACAGAATGTCCGAGAGACGGCGCAACAACCCGACGGAACTAGCGAAGGCGGCAGCGCTCACGCCTCACCCTCCATCACATGCAGCGCCGAGGCCGGCCAATGCAGGATCAGCGCCTCGCCCTCGGCGAAACGCCCGAGCGCCGAAGGTGCCGTCACATTGATCTGGTTGCCATCCGCCGTGAGGGTGTTGAGCCTTGTCGAGGCGCCTTGATAATGCACCGCCTTGACGTTGACGGCGGCGGCCATCGCGGAGGCTGGCGCCAGTTTTCCCGGCCGCAACAGATGGATTTTTTCCGGCCTGAGGCTCGACCATTTCTCAGGGCCGCCCGCCGCCTTGGTAAGAGCCGGCGACAGCACGTTGGAGGACCCGACGAAGTCCGCCACGAAACGCGTCTGCGGGCGTTCATAGATGGCTTCGGGCGTTCCCACTTGCACGATCTTGCCCTGATTGAAAATCGCCACGCGGTCGGCCATCGACAGGGCTTCGCCCTGGTCATGGGTGACGAAGACGAAGGTAATGCCGAGATTGCGCTGCAGGGTTTTCAACTCAACTTGCATTTGCTCGCGTAACTTGAGATCCAGCGCCCCTAGCGGTTCGTCGAGCAGCAGCACTTTCGGCTTGTTGACCAGCGCCCGGGCGAGAGCCACGCGCTGCCGCTGGCCACCCGACAATTGCGACGGACGCCGGCCGCCATATTGCGGAAGCGCCACTAGGCCCAGCGCCTCCTTGGCCTTGGCATCGCGCTCACGCTTGCCGACACCTTTCACCATCAGCCCGTAGCCGGCGTTTTCCAAGACCGTCATATGCGGGAACAGCGCATAATCCTGGAACACCGTATTGACGTTGCGCCGATAGGGCGGCACGCCTTCCGCTGTTGTACCGAAAATTTCGATGTGCCCCGATGACGGCTGTTCGAAACCGGCGATCAGCCGCAGACAGGTGGTTTTGCCAGAGCCCGAGGGACCGAGCATAGCGAAGAACTCGCCCTCGGCAATGTCGAGCGACACATCGTCGACGGCCCGCACCTGGCCGAAATGCCGGCTGACGCGTTGGAAGGAGACAGCTGTGGTCATGAAAGGGGCGCCCGGTTGAAGTTCGTTCCCTGCTCAACTTCTCCCTCCCCCTTGTGGGGAGGGCGGGGTGGGGGTCCACGAGTCGAGGTGCTTATCACCCCCCACCCCAACCCCTCCCCACGAAGGGGGAGGGGCTAAGGTGAGAAAGTTCTACCTTCCGCCGAGCACGGCGATCATGTCGGTGACCCAGCGATAGTAGGGCACGCAGCCGGCGCTTTGCGTGGTGCACTTGGCAACCGGGGTGCGCCAGAAGTGGATCTTCTCGAAATTGCCGAGGCCGTTGGTCTCGCAACCAGCATCCGTCAGCAACGCGTTGCCGGTGCAAGCCGCCGTTACGGCGGGAACCGAGCCGAACCAGGCGGCGAGATCGCCCTGCAGCTTGGGATTGATCGAGTGTTCCAGCCACATGTAGGCGCAGTTGGGATGCGCGGCATCGACATGCATCATCGTGGTGTCGGCCCAGCCGGTGGCACCTTCATCCGGGATGACCGAGGCGATGGGCGTCTTCTCCATCGCCGCCTTGTCGGCCTGCAGGATGTTCACCTGGAACGGCCATGACGATGACGCGACAACCCCTTCATTCTTGAAATCGTCGATCTGCATGAAGGCATCGTGCCAATAGCGGCCGACCAGCGTCTTCTGGGCGCGCAGCAGGTCGAGGGCCGCCTTGTACTGCTCCTCGTTCAACTCGTAGGGGTCCTTGATGCCGAGTTCGGGTTTCTTGGCCATCAGATAGAGCGCTGCATCGGCAATGTAGATCGGGCCATCGAAGGCCTGAACGCGGCCCTTGTTGGACTTGCCGTCGGGCAGGTTCTGTTCCTCGAACACCACCGACCAGCTCTTGGGCGCTTCCGGAAACACCTTGGTGTTATAGGCCAGCACGTTGGCGCCCCATTGATAGGGAACGCCGTAGTGGACGTCGCCCACGGTGTGCCATGGCGCTTTCTGCAAGCGTTCATCCACCGTCTTCCACGACGGGATGAGGCCGGTATTGATCGGTTGCACGCGCTTGCCCGAGATCAGACGAAGCGAGGCATCGCCCGAGGCGGTGACGAGATCGAAGCCACCCTCGTTCATCAGCGCCACCATTTCATCGGACGTGCCGGCGTTCTTGATGTTGACCTTGCACTGGGTCTTGGCCTCGAAATCGGTCACCCAGTCATAGGATTTGTCGGTTTCGCCGCGCTCGATGTAGCCCGGCCAAGCCACGATATCGACCTGGCCTTCGCCAGCACCGATTTCCTTTTTCATTTCCTGGGCTGAAGCCAGCCCGGCAACTGCCGTCAGCGCGGCAATCGATACGATCATCGTTGTGAGTTTCATTCTGTTATCTCTCCCTGGGGGCCTTGTCCTGTTGCGATAGCTTGGCAGCATGTCCCGGCCCGTGCCATGTATCTTGAACCAGACTCCGGGGTAAGTTCAACCCCCGGCGGAGTAAAAAGGGGGTAACATGCCAAGCCTGCTGATCAATTCGCCCCTCGCGTCGCTGCATGAGGGGTGCAGCGGCATCGTGATCCGCGACGGAATTGTCGCCGAGCTGCTGCATGGCGGCCAAACGCCGTCTGCCCCCGTGGACGGGACTTTCGATGCCTCGCGCCACGTCGTCCTGCCGGGCCTCATCAACACCCATCATCATTTCTACCAGACACTCACCCGCGCCCACCCCAAAGCCATCAACAAGGAGCTGTTCGACTGGCTGAAGGCGCTTTACCCGCTATGGTCACGGCTCACGCCCGATGCCATGCGGCTGGCTACCCGGCTGGCGCTGACTGAACTCCTGATGTCGGGCGTCACCACCACGTCCGATCACCACTACCTGTTCCCGGCCCATCTCGATGATGCCATGGACATTCAGGTGGACGAGGCGCGTGAAGCTGGCATCCGCATGATGGTGACGCGTGGCTCGATGAACCTCTCGGTGAAAGACGGCGGCTTGCCGCCCGTCAGCGTGGTGCAGGACGAAGACACGATCCTGGCCGATTGCGAGCGGGTAATCGGCAAGTACCATGAGCGTGGGGAGGGGGCGATGATCCAGGTGGCGCTCGCTCCCTGTTCGCCGTTTTCGGTAACAAAATCGTTGATGTGCGCATGCGGCGCGTTGGCTGCAAAGCATGATTGCCGCCTGCATACGCATCTCGCCGAAACCCACGATGAAGATGCCTTTTGCAAAGCAATGTTCGGGATGAGCCCGCTTGATTACCTCGAGGATGTGGGCTGGCTCAGTGACCGGACGTGGCTGGCCCATGGCATTCATTTCTCCGGCAGTGACGTGAGCCGCCTCGGCAGGCATGGCGTCGGTATCTGCCATTGCCCGACGTCCAACATGATATTGGCCTCGGGCCAGTGCCGCACGCGCGAACTCGAAACCGCCGGGGCGCCGCTGGGCTTAGGCGTCGATGGTTCCGCGTCGAACGATAGCTCCAACATGATGGAAGCGGTGCGCCACGCCTTGATGATCAACCGCCTGACCTATGGCGCCAGCATTACTCACCTCGATGCATTGCGCTGGGCAACAAAAGGCTCGGCCCGCTGCCTTGGGCGCTCCGACATCGGCGAGATCGCGGTTGGAAAGCAGGCCGATCTGGCGCTGTTCACGCTCGATGATCTGCGGTTCTCAGGAGCAGGCGATCCCATTGCCGCGTTGGTCCTCTGCGGCGCGCATCGTGCTGACCGGGTGATGGTGGCGGGCCATTGGCGGGTGATTGACGGCAATCCCGTTGGTGTCGATGTTGGCGCATTGCGGGCCGCGCATGGAGCGGCGGCAAAGGCTTTTCTCTGATCGGTTGATTTGCATCAATGTTCCACGCCCGCTGGGGACTATGGATTGAACGTGCGATCAGGCGATCGCCATTCACCAGAGAAAGGTTGTTCGATGCGCTGCAGTCAAGCACTCGCGGCGGCGGCGATTTCCATAGCTGCATTTGTGACGCCCGCCCTTGCCGATGCGACCATCAAGGTGAAACTCGCCGACATTGGCGGGATGATGGACATGAGCAAGATGCTGGAAATGAAAATGGGCATGGGGATGCATGGCGACATGCACATGGCGATGATGAGCATCGAGGCCGATCAGGTCTCCGTTCCCGCCGGCAGGGTAACCTTCGACGTCACCAATGAATCAAAGGAGACGATCCATGAGATATTGATCTCGCCAATTGCCGGACTTGATGTGACATTGCCTTACAGTGCTGCAGAAAGCCGGGTTGATGAGAAAGCCTCGGGCGAACTCGGCGAAGTAGAAGAACTCGAGCCCGGCAAGTCGGGTTCGCTGACGCTTGAGTTGAAACCTGGCCTCTATGTGCTGTTCTGCAACATTCCAGGGCATTTCAACGCCGGCATGTGGACGACAATCGAAGTCAAATAATTCCACAGTCTGCCACTGGCGCCGCTTCGCGTGATTTGCCAGACTGCGGGCATGAACCTTGCTGACGAATACAACAATCGCGCCTTGGTGCCGGATCATCCGCGCATCATTCTCGACTATCACGCCGACGCCAAGACCTACCGCGACCGGGCCCGCGCCGATCTCGATGTCGCTTATGGTGCAAGGCCGCGAAATCGGCTGGATCTGTTTCACCCGGCGCATGACTCAGGCGGTCCGCTGGTGGTGTTCATTCATGGTGGCTATTGGCGGAGCTTCGATAAGTCGGTGTTCAGCCATATGGCGGCGGGTGCCAATGCCCATGGGCTCACGGTGGCGGTGCCGAGTTACACGCTGTGTCCGGAAGTGACGATCTCCGACATCATCGAAGAGCTGCGCCAGTGTTGCCTGTTTCTGGCGAAAACCCATGGCCGCCGTCTTGTGGTTGCCGGTCACTCGGCGGGAGGCCATCTCGCGGCGTGCATGGCGGCGACCGGCTGGAACCACTATGGCGCGCGCCCCGATCTGGTGCAGGCCTGCTTGAGCGTCAGCGGCGTGTTCGACCTCCGCCCAATGCTGGTGACACCGATGAACGACGACTTGCGGCTCGATGCGGTGAGTGCTTTCACCGCCAGCCCGCTACTTTGGCCAATGCCCAACCATCTCGCCCTCGACAGCTGGGTGGGGGCCGAGGAAAGCTTCGAGTTCCTGCGTCAAGCCCGATCCCTCGCCGCCGCATGGGCGGGCCTCGGACTGCCCTGCCGCTACCGCGAGGTGCCGGGGAAAAACCATTTCACCGTGCCGATTGCCCTGACGGACCCCGAAAGCGAGGTGACACGAAGGCTGGTTGAACTGGCGGTGTAACCGCCAATCACACTTGGCATCCCACCTGCATCACATCCTTCACCAAGGTTGCAGGCGTCCCAAGGAGGCACAGATGGCAAAGAGGTTGTTACAGGTTGGTGGGCTTTACATCGCCTACGAAATCACTTCGACCGCCGCCATTGCCGCCGCAGTTGCCTATGGGCTCAATCTTCCGGGGTTCTGACCTGCATAGTTGATCGTTAGGTCAAGTAATGCTGCGTTGCGTCATTAAATATTGCAACGCACAAAAATTTCGACTATGCAAGGAATCTCAATTCAGAGGTGATTCCATGTCCAAGCTCCCGCTACCGATTGAAACCGAAGACCGTGTCCGCGCCGTGGCTCATGCCCTGTGGCTCGAAGAAGGCCAGCCGGACGGCCGCGACGAAGCCCATTGGCTGACCGCCCTTGAAATCGTCAGCGCCCAGGCGGCCGAAGCAAAACCTGCCGTGAAGACCAAGGCCGCTGCCCCCAAGAAGTTCGCTGCCGCCGCCGCCAAGAAGGCCGCTCCGCGCAAGCGCGGTTAATCACGCAGCGGGTGGATGTGGCTGCTGGCCTGCCGCCCGTTTCGCAAATTTCATCGATCGGAATCAAGTGAAGCCGGCGCTTTAACTGCGCTGGCTATTGCCGCTTGCAGGCACCGATATACCGTTTCGGAAAATTCAGGACGAATTGCCTCTCCCAATTCGCCGGGAACCAACTATATAATTGGTCCCATGCCGAAGCAGCCCGCCCGCCGAGACGACCACCACACCGGTGTCATCACCAAGACCGAGACGAAGACCAAGAAGCCTTCGCTCTATAAGGTGCTGTTGCTCAACGACGACTACACGCCGATGGAATTCGTCGTGCTGGTTCTCGAGAAGTTTTTCGGCAAGGGACGCGAAGAGGCCAACCGCATCATGCTGCATGTCCATCAAAAGGGCGTTGGCGTCTGTGGGGTCTATACATTCGAGGTGGCCGAGACCAAGGTGACGCAAGTCATTGATTTCGCGCGCGGTCACCAGCATCCCTTGCAGTGCACGATGGAAAAGGAATAGGCCATGCCGACATTCTCCCGCAGTCTCGAAAAGGCGCTCCACCGTGCCCTTGGCCTGGCCAACGAGCGCCGCCACGAATATGCGACGCTCGAACACCTGCTGCTGTCGTTGATCGACGACAAGGATGCCGCCGCCGTCATGAAGGCCTGCAGTGTCGATCTCGACGTGTTGCGCCGCAGCTTGACCAATTACATCGACACCGAACTGGGACAGATGCTCGCCGCCGACCGCGAGGATTCAAAGCCCACCGCCGGCTTCCAGCGCGTCATCCAGCGCGCCGTCATTCACGTGCAATCGTCGGGCCGCGAGGAAGTAACCGGCGCCAATGTGCTGGTGGCAATCTTCGCCGAACGCGAAAGCCATGCCGCCTTCTTCCTGCAGGAACAGGACATGACGCGCTATGACGCGGTCAACTACATCTCCCATGGCATCGCCAAGCGCGCCGGCCTCACCGAGAACCGTCCGGTGCGCGGTGTCGATCAGGACCAGCAGGGCAACAGCGGCTCCGACAACAACGAAGAGCGCGAGCAGGGCACCAAGAAGAAGGGCGAGACCGACGCGCTCGACGCCTATTGCATCAACCTCAACAAGAAGGCCGCCGAAGGCCGCATCGATCCGCTGATCGGCCGCGACGCGGAAGTCGAGCGCTGCATCCAGATCCTCTGCCGCCGCACCAAGAACAACCCGCTGCTGGTCGGCGATCCGGGCGTCGGCAAGACCGCCATCGCCGAGGGCCTGGCGCTCAAGATCGTCCGTCATCAGGTGCCGGAGGTCCTCG
>JANPCS010000318.1:0-2932 GCA_031431065.1 Hyphomicrobiales bacterium
CGCGGCCTTGCACGGCAGTTCCTTCTATGACCTGCCGCAGCCATTGATGTGGCTGACCGGCAATATCGGCATTCACCACCTGCATCACCTGTGCAGCCGCATTCCCTTCTACCGGCTGCCGGAGGTGTTGAAAGACCACCCCGAATTGCGCTCGATCGGCAGGATCACCCTGTGGGACAGCATCAAGTGCGTGCGGCTGACGCTGTGGGACGAGGCACGAAAGCGGCTGGTGCCGTTCTCCTGAAGCGCTATTTCGCGGACCGCTCGATAGTCTTGATGGGCGGCCGGCTGTTGCCGGAGAATTCGGCCACCTTGCGGTCCTGATCCATGATGACGGTTCGGGCATGGGTTTCGCCCAGGTCGTCGATTTCGGCAGCCGGGACCTTGCGGCGCGAACTCCGGGTACCGTCTTCGTAGACCACGTCGAAGAACAGCGATCCCTCGGCGATTTTCGGCTTCTTCTTGGCCATCACTTCGGTTCCTTGTCGGGCGTCCGGGGAGCGCTCTGAGCGTTTTCGGGCGGGCGCACGGTCTTCCTCTGCGCCGTCTTGTCCTCGCGCTTCTGCTGCTTGTCCAACGCCTTCTGGGCCTTGCTGCGCGACCGGCTGTTGCGTTCCTGATTATAGTTTGGCGGAAAGGCCATTCCTTTGTCTCCTATGCGCGTGAAAATGCAGCCCGGCTGAGAATGACGGGCTTCCATGCCCCCCGCATAGAGCGGCGGCGCGCAAAAGTCCCGTTGAATATTTGGCAGCTGCTCCTCAGTGGCTGACGCGCCTTGCCTGATAGGCGTCAATCCCGGCAATCAGTTTCGCAGGAGCCCAGGCCTCGCGCAGCGCCTGGCGCAGAATATCCTGCTGGCTGGCGGGCGCCATGCCGCTCAAGGGCGAATCGATGTCGAGATTGCAGGGGAAGGGATAGCCCTCGGCGGTGGCGGCGATGAGGTTTTCCATTTCGCGGGTATTGAGTTCGGCCCGCTGCTGCAATGCCAGCATGGTGGGATAAAGATGCTTGGTCATGCGGGCGCGGTCGACGATCTCGATCGAGCGGCCATAGCCGGAACCGATCTGAAACAGGTTGGCCAGCCGCTCCGTGGACGTGGTGATATTGCTTCCCGCCGCGTGGAAGAGGGCGGGGTTGAAGAACATTGCGTCGCCCGTCTTGAGTGGCAGTTGCACATAATGCTCCTCGAAATAGGCGCGGAACTCCGGCAGTTCCGTCGCGAAATAGCCGGGCAGATAGCGCTGCGAGTAGGGCAGGATCTTGGTCGGTCCGCTTGCGATGGGCATGTCGCAATGGGCAACGGCGCCTTGCAGGGTCAGGGCTGCGGAAAGCCTGTGGACGTGGGCTGGATATTGCCTCAGCTGCTCTTCCTGCTGAAACCCCATGTGATAATCGCGGTGCGGCGTTTGCGCGGCGCCGCCGGGATAGACCAGGTTCACTTGCGCGGTGATCTGATAGAGCGGTCCCAGCCACGCGCGGCTGACGAGGGAAAAAATCTCGTTGGAGCTGTAGCGGGCGAAGAGTTCAGGCGCCAGCATGCACAGCTTCTCGTGCGAATTCCAAACACGGGCATTGGCACCGGCCTTGCCGAAGTGATCGCCCTTGCCGGCATTGGCGGCGCGCTCGTCGGCGATGATCTGCTGCAGCACGGCGCTCACCCGATCGACCAGCGCAACATCGGCGAAGGCATTGCGGAACACCACGACGCCAGGGCCATCAAGGAAAATGGTGTTCCACTCGGCCATGAAATCGAAGAGTGCATTCTCATCGCCCACCGCGCCGCGCAGGCGCTGCGCATCGTAGACCGGCACATTGCGGCTGATCTCGTCGGCCAGGGGATATTGGCCAGGCGTTGCCTCGCGTTCGACGTGGCTGCGGAATTCCGCCAGCGAACAGCTGGCCCCCGTCATAAATACCGGCGGGCGCGGCGGTTTGTCGTGAACGTTCATGGCTACTGGCTCCAGTGACCGGCGGCATGGCGGCGACCCGGACTATCCGCCAGGACTGTCGACCGTGTCAAACAGCAACGCAAATGCCGGCAGCGGGCGATGAAGTAACGCCCGCTGCCGGTCCTTGTATTGACCTCAGAGGATCGCGAAATCCTGAGCGTTGAGGGTGAAGGTTTCAGCACTGAAGACATCGATGGCGTTGTTGCCGAAAATCACCGTGACATGAGTGGTGCCGTTGCCGGCGATGGCCAGATCGGCGAAGCTGTCGACCAGGTTGGCGTTGATCTCGATGGTGTCGATGCCGTCCTGCCAGTCGAGGATTTCGTCGGCGCCGGAATTGTTGCCGTTGAAGATGAAGGTGTCGCGGCCGGTGCCGCCGGTCAGGTCATCGCTGCCGGTGCCACCGTTCAGCCGGTCGCCGCCGCCATTGCCGGACAGGATGTCATCGTCGGCATTGCCCTTGAGGTCGTCACGTTCGATGCCGCCGGCGATGGTGTCCTCTCCTTCACCGCCGATGATCGCGTCCTGACCGGAGCCTCCGGTGAGGGTATCGCCGCCGCCGCGGCCTTGCAGCGTGTTGTTGCCGGTGGGGGCAATGAATTCGTCGTCGAGATCGGTGCCCCTGATCGTGTTGTCGCCGTTGCCGCCAATGATGCCTTCGATCGAGATGAAGCTGTCGCCCAGCGCGGCGCCTTCAAAGATGCCGTTCAGCAGATCGATGGTCACCGCGCCGTCGTTGCGATAGTCGGCGAAGTCGAATTGAGCGCCGCCGTCCAATAAATCGGCGCCGAGGCCGCCGGACAAAAGGTCGCCGCCGCCATTGCCCTTGATGACGTTGTCGAGGGCATTGCCGCGCAACGTGTCGCCGCCGGTGAGCGAGCCGGAGAGGTTCTGGAAATTGGAGATGATGTCGCCCGCGGCATCGCCGGTCGCCTGCAGCAGTCCGTCCAGGGACACGGTTACTTCGATGGCGGATTCATAGC
>JANPCS010000319.1:0-4947 GCA_031431065.1 Hyphomicrobiales bacterium
GGAATGTTGTTGCCGACCAGATCCCAGTTTCCCTCCTGCGTATAGAATTTGACGGCGAAACCGCGCACGTCGCGCGGCGTGTCGACCGAGCCGGCACCGCCCGCCACGGTGGAAAAGCGCACGAACACCGGCGTTTTCTTGCCCTTCGTCTGAAGCAGGCCGGCCTTAGTGAGCTCCGGGATGGCTTCCGTGCATTAGAAATAGCCATGTGCGCCCGATCCGCGCGCATGCACGATGCGTTCCGGGATGCGTTCGTGATCGAAGTGGAAAATCTTTTCGCGCAGCACGAAATCCTCAAGCAGCGTGGGGCCGCGCTCTCCGGCCTTCAGACTGTTTTGATTGTCGCTGACAGGGACGCCGAAATTCGTGGTCAACTGTTCGCCGCCGAATTGCTGGGTTTCCCCGCCGTTGCCGATTGCCGTTTCCGGCCCGGCATCGTTGCGCTTTTTCTTCATGTCGAGACTCCTGGCTGCTGGGCTCCGCGCGGGAGCGTTCGGGCCAAAACGTCATGGCGGCGAGTTTTGTTCCGCAGGCTCGCCAAACTGTGAGTCAGCGCTTCTGTCCTAAAGCGTGATTTGACTTGAACGGATTGCGGCGCGAGACTTCCCCGACATCAACGCAGAGAGGTCTCAGACATTGAAGCCCCCCACGCAAGGTTTACGCGCCTGACAACAGGCAACTCGTATCATTTTCACAACGGCACCGCGCTACGCGGTGATTAATCGCCCGACAGAAAGGGCAAAGTGCAAGCTGCACGGACAGGCCCCGCGAGGTTCAACCTCCGGGGCCGCTTGCATTTCGTTGGCGGAAGCGTGAATGCAAGCTTGGTAAAGTCCTCCGTGGTCAACCGGCAACTCGCCATCAAGCAGGCCGGCACAGGTCAGTCAAACTAACGATTGATACCGCATGCTGTCCCACCGCGAACTATTCTGCCAGGACCCGAAAATGTGTTGGCCGCTTTCACGCCTGCCAGCAATCGGCGGCGAGCAGCAGTTCCGTCAAGTCGCCATAGCGCTGGCCATCGAGGCCGGTGAGTTCGCGGATCTTTTCGAGCCGCGCGTAAAGCGTGTTGGGATGCTTGCCCAATTGCCGCGCCGCTCTCTGGGTATTCATGTCGGCATCCCCCAGGGCGCGCAAGGTGGCGATCAGGATGCCGCCGCCAGCGGCATCGGCCGTGAGTAAGGGTTGCAGCCAAGCAGGAGGCGTGGCCCGCACATCGTCAGCACCGCGCCGCACCAGCAGACCGCGCACCGGCAAGCCGGAGAATGCAACGACGCGGTCCGTCACGCTGGCGAAATCGAATGCGGTGGTGGCCTCATGCAGGGCGCGCGGCAGAAAGGCCGTGGACGGATGATCGGCGCTGATGCCGGCCAGCACGGAAGGACCGAGCACCAGCAGCGGCGGCTTGACACGATCGGCGAGATTGCTGTGCGCCGCCGTCCAGCCCGATTGCCGCCGCGCATCCGATAGAATAGCGGTGACCAGATTGTGACGCACCCCGGCGAGCACCCGGATGGAGGTGCCCGACATCGCCGCGGCAATGGCCTCGATAATGCGCCGGGCGCGTTCGGGGTGTTCCATTTCCGTGGGATTGGCCGATTGGGCGACGGCAATGCAATAGGCCTGGCGCTGCTCGAGATAGCCGGCGCGTTTCAACAGCCTCGCCACGCGGCCATCCGATTCATCATAACCGGAGAGCAGGGTGTTCAGCAGTTCGGTGCGCTGATCGCCCTCAGCCTCGGTCAAGATGCGGGTGCGCGAGACATACTCCGTGGCGGCGATGATGCTGATGGCGTTGGTGTACTCGATGGTAAAATCGGCCACGGCGGTGGCTGTTTTATCGGGCGTGAGCGGGGCACACGCCGTAGCCGCCTCGCGCAGCCATTGCGACAACACGCGGTGGCCGCAGCGATAGGCATGCAGCGTCGCCTCAAGCGGAAAGCGTTGTTCGGCGCGGCGCTGGGCGTGATCGCGGACAAAACCAAAGTCGCCGACGGCACCGCCTGCAAAAAGCCGCTGAAGTTCACCGACATGCTCATCCACATGTTGGGCGACGGCGGGCAAGACAAGAGGGTTGGCCGAGGCCGAAAAGGCGGGAATTTCCGCCAACAGCGCCTCGCGGAGCAGGTGGGTTGCCTCCCCGATGCTGGCGTTAAGCAAAGGCCCGGCCGCCGGGATAACCTTCGCCGTGGCCAGCAGCCCGAGCATCTGCTGCAGTTTTCGTAAGCCTGAGGGATCATACATGGGATTGTAAGGACTTCACAATGGCGGGCGCGAGAATAACAGGGAATTTGCCATGTTCAAGGATGTGAACCAGTCATATCCTACAATGACGGGAATGACCCCGGTAGGACCCCAACAGGAGAGGAACGAACATGGCCAAGTATCTGTTTGTCTATCACGGCGGCAGCGCGCCGGTGGATCCAGCTGAGGTGAAGGCGGCGATGGACGCCTGGGGCGCCTGGTTCGGCTCGATGGGAGCAGCGGTGATCGATGGCGGTAACCCGGTTGGCAAATCGAGCACCGTCAATCCCGATGGTTCGCTTGGCTCGGGCGGTGGCGCTAATCCGGCGAGCGGCTACAGCCTGATCGAGGCCTCAAGCCTTGAGGATGCCCACAAGAAAGCCAAGGGCTGCCCGATCCTCAAATCCGGCGGTTCGATCGAGATCGCCCAGTGCATGGATATGTGAGGCAAAGGGGAAAACCGATGACCAAAATATCGGGCGGCTGCCAGTGCGGCAGCGTTCGTTACGATACCAATGCCGATCCGGTGTTTGCGGCGCATTGCCAATGCGGCGACTGCAAGAAAGCAAGCGGTGCCGGACATGCCACGGCGGCGGCCTTTCCCGAGCCAGCGGTGACGTTCAAAGGCAAGATGAAGGCCTATGCCAGCAAGACCGACACCGGCGCCACGGCGACGCGCGAGTTCTGCCCGGAGTGCGGCGGCAGGATGACCTTCCGCTCGTCCGGCATGCCGGGGCTGGTTCTGCTGATGGCGGGTTCGATGGATGATCCGGGACAGATCAAACCGACGGGCGCGATCTTCAACAAGCGCCACCTGGCCTGGGACCATCTCGATCCTTCACTCAATATCGCCGAGGCCATGCCGCCGCGATAAGCAGCGATAGCCCGGCAATGGAACTCGCCGGGATTCGGGTCCGGGCACAGGTTGCGCCCGGATCGATACATGCCGGAAGCCAAGGCACGACGGCAATTCACCTGCGCTTGACTGCGCGGTGTATTCAGCAGCTGGCAGGCGCAAAAAAGCCATTATTGAGGATACAAATACCTTTGGGGCCAAATCCGGATAACTTAGCTCAATCCGAGGGAGATGGTTATGAACGCATTTTCAATGACTTCCGTTGCAGTGCTTGCGATTTCGTCTCTATTCTGTTCGCTTCAAGCAGGAGCTGCAGTGCCGGCTGTCGATTCGCGCGGCGTTCCGGCAATCGCCACTTGCCCGGCAACCCTTGATGTTCCTTCGATATTTCATTCCGACAAAATTGTCTTCACAATCAATGGGCCTCTCACCGCAGTCATCGTCAACGATCAGGCAAAACTGGACGCCCTTCCGCGCGGTATTCCACTCGATATCAAAGTCAGGGACAATCCCGCGTCGATTGCCAACTTGAAAGGCAAGGTGCTGTCGTTTGTGGGTGCGAAAGCCGACCAGGAGAATGCCCAGGCGATCAATATCACCAACGTGTTGTATGCGACGGCCGTTTGCAACCCGAAGGGTTGGTAGCGGAACGAGGAGCATGAAGCGGCGTCCCGTATATGCTCCGGCGTATTGACGTTGAGCGATGAGTTTCCGGCGGGACGGTTGCATCTCGCCGGGAAGCACTGCATTGGGCTTACTCCAGCCGGGCAGGAAAGCCGGGAGCACGAAGGTCCGTGTGCAGAGCCTCTTCCAGGAGCTTGGCGATCTGCGTTGACTGCGCATTGCCGCCGTAAGCGGCCTTGCCCTTTATGAAGGTCTGGTTGGTCATCGACGCGAGATCAAGCGGCACGCCGAACTCCTTGCCGAAATTCATCGCGAAGCCCAGATCTTTCAGCGCCAGATCCATCGTGAAGGCGATGTCGTAGCTGCCGTTGAGAATGAGCTGTCCCTCGGTCTCATGGACGAAGCTGGTGCCCGATGATGCGGTGATGGCATTCCAGGCCTGCGCCAGATCGAGTCCGCCGCGCTTGGCCAGCATCAGGGCTTCGGCATCGGCCACCAGATGGATGAAGGCCAACATGTTGGTGATGACCTTTATGACCGCTGCAGATCCCAGCGGACCCATGTGAAAAATCTTGTTGCCGATGGCTTTCAATGCCGGCGCATGCAGATCGAACAAGTCCTTGTCGCCACCCACCAGCACGGTGATCTCAGCCCGCGCCGCCAGATGCACGCCACCGGTGACCGGCGCCTCAAGCGTGCGGATGCCCTTCGCCCCGGCCAGCGTGGCGAGCCGCTGCATCTCATCGCGGCCATTGGTGGAGTTTTCGATCCAAGTTCCGCCGGGCTTCAGGCCCTCAAGAATTTGCATGAGGACTTTTTCGGACACGGTGGGCGAGGGCAGGCAGGTGAAGACGTGATCGACTTTTGCGGCGAGTTCCTTCGGTGAAGCGGCCAACGAGGCGCCGGCCTTGATGTGGCGCTCGGCCAATGATTTGTCCAGGTCATAGACCGTGACCTGGTAGCCCTTCCTGATCAGGCTCATGGCGATGTGACCGCCGAGATTGCCGAGGCCGATGTATCCGTAGTGCATACTATCTTACCACTGTGTTGGTCATTTCGAGATGTAACTTGGTTCCGTGATAAGGATGTGCCAGCGCCACGTCTTCGTTGAGTTCGACGCCAAGGCCTGGATCGCTCGATGGAATGACGTAGCCATCCTCCCAGCGTATCGGTTTCTTCAGCAGCTTGGCGTGGAAGCCGCCGAATTGTTCGATTGATTCCAG
>JANPCS010000320.1:0-1687 GCA_031431065.1 Hyphomicrobiales bacterium
CCGGCTGGCGCGCTGGCGGCAGGTGGAGCAATGGCTGGAACACACGCTGAAGACCAGAAACGTGTGGTTTGCACCTCTCGAAGACATCATCGCCCACGTGAAGAAACTCTCGGACGAGGGCAGCTACACGCCACGCATCGAGAACCTGCCTTATTATACAGCGAGCCAGATTGGTTGAGAGCGGGGTGGATGCTTCGAGGCTCCCCCGGATCAAGTCCGGGGTCGCACCTCAGCATGAGGGTATTTCCATCTCCCTCACCCTGAGGAGCCCGGCGGCGCCGGGCCTCGAAGGGCCTGTTGCTCCGTAGGCAGAGCGTATGGACAGTCCCCTAAATCGCCTGCGGCTTGTAATCGCTTTCCTCCGCAGGCGCCACGGCCCGCAACAGGGCGACCGATTTCTTGACACCTTCCTCGCGCGACAGCATGACGTCTTCATGCTCGATCGACAGCCAGCCATCGTAGCCCACCATGCGCAAGCGGTAGCAGAAATCCTTCCACCACTTCTCGTCATGGCCATAGCCCAGCGTGATGTAGCTCCAGGCGCGGCCCGGCACATTCATCAGTGAGCCGTTTTCAAGACGGCTCGTGGTGGCGCACACTGGTGCGTTGATAAACGTATCCTTGGCGTGGCAGTGCAGAATAGCCGAGCCCAGGGCATCGATGGCCGCCAGCGGATCGGCACCCATCCACATCAAATGCGAGGGATCGAGATTGGCGCCAACCATCGGCCCGATCTCCTTGCGCAGCCGCAAGAGCCCCGGCACATTGTAGACCAATTGATTGCCATGCAGTTCCACCGCCAGGTTCTTGACGCCCTGCTCCTTCGCAAAAGCAGCGAGCCTCCGCCAATAGGGCAGCAGGCGGTCCTCCCACTGATACTTGAGAATCGTCTGGGTTTCGGGCGGCCATGAGGCGACAACCCAGTTCGGCATCTTGTCGCCGGGAGCGCCTTCCGGCAGGCCCGACATCAGCACCACCGTCTCGACGCCGATGGCACCAGCCAGGCGGATGGTATCATGGAGAGCTTCCGATTGCTTATCGCCCTCGGTCGGGTGCAGCTGGTTACCGTTGGCATTCAAGGCAATGATGTCAAGCCCGCGAGCTTTCACGGCGGTCAACAAATCCCGGCGTTCGGCGGCACTGGCCAGGAGGTCCTTAACGTTCATATGCGGCGCCGACGTCCAATTCGCGGCATTGAACTCGACGCCTTCGATACCCAACCGCTGGGCCGTATCGAGCATCTCGTCGCGCGGCAGGTGGCCGAGCGAATCCGTGACCATTCCGATTTTCATTTATGCCTCTTCATAGAACCTGGGTTTCTGTATCTGTGTAACGGCAACCGGCTTGCCCGTGTTCAGCGCTTCGACGCCCGCCTCGGCAACGGCAGTCGAGCAATAGCCATCCCACGCGTTGGCCCCGGTGTTGGGTTTGCCCGTCTTGATGGATTTGACCCATGCCAGATTCTGCCGGCGGTAGGCTTCGGTGAAGCGCGGCCGCCAATCGGCGGGGTAGGCTTGCGTCTGCTTCAGGCCGAGATTGACATCGGCATGAACGGGTGCCCGCAAAAACGCCGTGCCCTTCTCGCCCACCAGTTCGCCGCGCACGTCATAACCATAAGTCGCACTGATATTGACCTCGATATTGACGAGTTGGCCGGCAGTTGTTTCCAGAACCATGAAGACCGGCG
>JANPCS010000321.1:0-6790 GCA_031431065.1 Hyphomicrobiales bacterium
CCGGCCACGAATCACCTCCATCGCTGCTGATCAGCGATAGTGATTCAGAAATACCCGACCAGATCAATGACGGCGGCCACTAGAGCAGTCCGGCGGCCTTCAAACCGGTCACCAGGAGATCCCGCTCCCGCCCCACCAGCCAGCGATTGACCGACAAGAACCATTCAACCGCAAGCTCCGGGCTCGATGGCGTCTCGCCAACCCACGACTGCGAGACGAGTGACATGAACAACGTGGCCATCTCATGCATCACGGCGTCATCGCCTGACTCGGCGGCTGCCACCGTTAGCCAGCCAGGCAGTTCGATGAAATTGCCTGCCACGCCTGCGGCAACATCCAATGCTTCACGCGGCTGGCCGGCAAGGATCAGTATCTGGGCTTTCATGTAGAGATACCAGTCGGGAAAAACCGGATTGAGTTCAAATGCTTCATTGGCGAGTTGAAGCCCGGTATCGCTCTCTCCAAAGTAAGCTTTCAGAAGGCCGACATGGATTAATATATCGGCAGAATGTGGGTTTGACTCAAAGGCGAGCTGCGCATGACGTTTGGAGCGGTGCTTGTCACACAGGAATGTGCTGACCCAGGCCATCGCCAGATGGCTTCGCGGATCGAGCGGATCAAGTTCAATAGCACTCCTTGCAAGTTCCATTGCTTCCTTGCGGTGCAGATGATCGTCAGGCAACCCCGGACGGACCAGAATACGGCCGTTGATGAGCAAGGCCAGAGAAGAATAGGCACGTGCCAGCGTTGGATCGGCGGCGATGGCTTTACGCAGGAGGTGTTCGGCTTCCGTCTCGAACGACGCAGACCATTTCTCGGATATGTATTGACCTCTTGCCCACAGGTCCCAGGCCGCAAGACGATCCGGTGAGGCCTCTTTAAGTGTTGCCCGCCGCCGGTGGCTGATGCGGGAATCGATCCGGCCGGCGATGACGTGAGCCAAGTGCTGAATAAACACCGGATAGTCGATGGCATCACCATGCTTGCAATCGGCAAAGACAATGCTGCCATCGGCGACGTCGACCAGTTCGAGCCTCACCTGAACACCGGCGGGAACGCGGTTGAGCGTACCTTCGAGGACATAGGTCGCCCGCAATGAACGCGCCGCCACGTCCAAACGGTTAGTCTCGCCTTCGAGTTGGAACGAGGATTGCGATGCGATGACCTGGATCGTTGAAAACTGCGAGAGCACGTTGGCGATTTCCGCCATGATGCCTTTCGCGAGATAATCCAGATCCTCCAGGCCGGACTCGATCCGCAATGGAAATACGGCGAGCCTGGGCCGGGAAGGTTTCGACGTCTCTCTGGGCTCTCTCACTGCTTCGCCGTGAGTCGAAATAGCAGGCTGCTTGGCAAGTTCAATGATCTCGCGCGTCCGTTGTTCAGGCTCAATACCGAGTTCCACTTGCAGAAGTTCAGAAAACTTCTGGTGAACGAGAACCGCCTCGCCACGCAGTCCCATGCGTATCAGCGCTTGCAATTCGACGCGGTGTGCCTCTTCATGGTATGGATCGATTGCCAGTGCTCGTCTCGCCAGAAACAACAGATCAGCAGGATCGGGTTTCGGTGCCGACCAGTTGATGAGGCGCCTGAGAGTCTTCACGGCGATATCCGCGAGCCTCGCCCTTTCGGTCGTCAGCCAGTCATTGAAGTCGCCCAGGTCGGCGGTCCAATCGGCCAGCAAGTCGCCGTCGTAGCTCTCGATGGCCGAGCGTAGCGCGTCCAGGTCGCCGAATTGGCACTTCGTCACGAAGCTTTGCACGTCACAGGCGATACCCGAACTGAGACCGACGCGCTCGCGGCCGTCGTTCAGCACGGACACGCCTAGTTTGCGGAGCGTGGTCAATGACTGGCGCAAGCTTTGACGCGCCTGTTCCTCATCCTTGTTCGACCACAGGAGACCGGCAAGCTTTTCGCGGCTGTGCGCGTGTCCGGTGATGGCGAGAAACGCCAGGAGTGCGCGGTCACGCACTCCCGGGATCGAAAGAGATTCAGTGCCGTTCAGAACCGTGAAACGGCCGAGGGTCTTGACCTGCAACATGGCAAGGCATTCTACTACCGTTCCAATCAGATCGCATCAAGAGCCTTCACCCTGCTCCACTGCGAAACCGGCATCGATCATGCGGGCCCGCCATTCTTGGCGGTGACGCTTGAGGCCACTGACAATCTGCTCCGGCGAATAGCCACTCTCCTTGCCGCTACTCAGGACAAGCGCGATGTAGTTGGCATCGCTTTGATCCTGCAGACGGCTGTCCGGGATCGCTGTTGTATCCCCGGCCAGTGCTGGGCCTGCGAAAATACAAAAACCGATGGTCATGACGAGAGTTCTCATCCGATGTCTCCTTGTTGATGGGTGGCCGGCAAGGCGAGTAAACCAGTGTTGCGTCAAACCATCATCAAAGCAGCGTATCGCCCGAGGTGGCGATACCGCAGGATCGCAACGGAAGCGCCGTTGTCAAGCTTCCTTGCCGCTGACGCCCGCCGAGGCAAAGGTCGCCATGCCAATATGCAGATCGGCGGCGGCGGCGGTTGCCACGTAACCGTTGCCGCAAGCGCGGCGTCGCGGCGCAGGCTGGGCTTGCGCCCGCGTGCCGGAAGGGCCTAGACTTGGCTTGAGTGGCGGGCGCAACACACCGATCCGACGCCGGAAGGCGTGAGGGTCACTTTGGAGAAAATCGCCATGGCCACGCTTGACCTCTCGCAGCTTCAACAAGCCATCGATCTCGGAAATCCCGATGCGGTGAACTTCGGCGCCTTCGTGGCGTCGGCGCCGTCTCTCTGGCAATGGACGGCACCGTCGGGGAATTTCGTCGATATCGTCGGCTCCGGCATGACCTTCAGCGGCGGCCACGCCACCAGCGGGACGGTGTCGGCGATTGGCTTCGATGTCGGCAACAATGGCCCGACGGTCACGGAAATTCAGATCTTCGGTTTCAGCATCGCCGCCACCTTGCTCGACAACAGCGCCTTAAGCTTTTGGCGCGTCATGGAGGGCAATGACACCATCACCGGCGCCACGGCGACGGCAACGCCGGGCCTCGCGGATATGGTGACCCTGTTCGGCGACAATATCGCGGTCCGTTCCGGTGTGATCAAAGGCGGCGACGACGTTATTGGCTCGGGCACCGCGCGGACGGTGATCTACGGCGACGTGGTCGATGTCGGCAGCGATGCGCCGGGGGCGCCCGCCGCCAACTACACGGGAGGCGCCGATACGATCAACTGCGCCCTGAGCACCCTCAGACAGGAAATCTACGGCGACGCCAGGACGGTTCATGCGTCGGGACGGCTCGCCGGCGGCAATGACGTCATCAATTTCACGGACGCGGGTTTCGGCAGCGCGCTTTATGGCGACGCCCAAACGGTCAATGGCGTGGCCGGCGATCTGGCGGTGTTCATCGGCGGCAACGATACGATTAATGCCCATCTGTCGGTCACCGATTTTCTTCTCATCGAAGGTGATATCGGCAATGCGGGCCAGTTCGCGACGATCCGCGGCGGCAATGACACGCTGATCGGCGGAGCCGGGCGGGATACGATTGTCGGCGACGTGCACAACCAAACGGGCGATATCATCTGCGGCAACGACAGGATCGACGGCGGCGCCGGCGATGACAATCTGGTGGGCGACGTTCACAACGCCGGAGATGGCCGCATCATCTGCGGCAACGATATCATCCGTGGCGGCGACGGTGCCGACGGCATCATCGGGGACGCGGCCAATCTCTCTTCGGGCACCGTCCAGGTTGGCGGCGACGATCGGCTCTTCGGTGATGCCGGCAACGATTTCATTATCGGGCGGACCGGCAACGACATTTTGGTGGGCGGCGAGGGTGCCGACTCCCTCGACGGCGGCGACGGGATCGATACGGCCTCCTATGCGACGGCACTCGCCGGCGTTCGTGCCGATCTTCAGGCGCCTGGAACAAACACCGGAGACGCTTTGGGCGACAGTTACATCAGCATCGAGGTGCTTGTCGGTAGCGGGTTCTCCGATACCCTGCATGGCGATGCCGGAAATGAAAGCATCGCCGGCGCCAGGGGTGATGACGGGCTTTCTGGAAGGTCCGGCAACGACAAGCTGTTTGGCGGATTGGGCAGCGACCGCATGGCCGGAGGCGCCGGGCGCGATGCCTTCGTGTTCGACAGCGCCCTGAATTCCATCACCAACCACGATACCATCGTGGATTTCGTCGCGGCGGACGACACGGTGAGGCTCGACCACCGCATCTTCACCGCACTCGGGCAAACCTCCGGAACCCTTGCGGCGGCCACGTTCTTCGCCTCCGCCACCGGTCTCGCGCATGACGCCAGCGATCGCATCGTCTACAACACCTCGACCGGCATCCTCTCCTACGACGCCGACGGCATCGGGGCTGGCGCCGCCGTGCGTTTCGCGCAGCTTACCGGCGCGCCGGCAATTACCAACGCGGATTTCTTGGTGATTTGAATGAACATCATCTGGCTTGGACATGCGAGTTTCAGGATCGAGATCGAAGATCAGGTTCTGCTGATCGATCCCTGGCTCACGGGCAATCCGAGCTTCGAGGGCCATGACCGGTCGCAGGCCATCAAGAGCTCAACCGCCATCTTGGTTACCCACGCCCACGGCGATCACGCCTCGCAGGCCGAGGAGATCGCCAAGGAGCTGGCCATTCCGATCGCCTGCATCTCCGAGTTGGGCGACATCTGGGAGATGGCGGGCGCCAAGACCATTGGCTTCAACAAGGGCGGAACCATCGCGCTCGGCAAGGTCCCGGTGACCATGGTCGATGCGGTGCATTCCTCGACCATGGACTTCAAGGGCGGCATGTCGCCGGCGGGCGCCGAGGCGGGCTACATGATTTCGGGCGAAGGCCATACGATCTATGTCTCGGGTGACACCGATGTGACATCGGACATGGCGATCTGGCACGAGTTGCACCAGCCTGACATTGGCATTCTCAATTGCGGCGGCCACTACACCATGGACATGAAGCGCGCCGCCTTCGCCGCACGCAAGTTCTTCTCTTTCGACACCGTGATCCCCAGCCACTATCGCACGTTTCCACTCCTGGCACAGAATGCGGACGAACTGCGCGCCGGCCTGCCGGGGGTGAAGGTGGTGGAGCCCGAGGTCATGCGGCCAATCGGGTTCGCGCCAAAGACGGCTTGAAGGAACAAGGTTCACGCCCCCAGCAAACAGGACCGAGAGCTGCTCGTTGACTAGAGCACCGGGTCTTCATCGTGAGCCGTATTGGGGAGTAGGCCGGCATCACCATGCCGGCGCTTGCGGATGCGCTGGAACCGGCAACCGCACAACAGCGCGGCCTGTTCATCGGCCTTGTGGCCCCGGTTCACGCTTCCTTGTTGCTGACGCCCGCCGAGGCAAAAGTCGCCATACCATTATGCAGATCGGCGGCGGCCTTGATGAGGCCCGCGGCCAGCGCCGCGCCCGAGGCCTCGCCGAGCCGCATGCCAAGATCGAGCAATGGTTTCAGTCCCAATCTGGCCAGCAGCCGCGCGTGGGCGGGTTCGGCCGATCGATGTCCTGCCATACAGTGATCGAGGGCATCGGCGCGCATGGCATGCAGGATCGCTGCCGCGGCAGTCGCCACATAACCGTCGATCACCACCGGGATATGCTGGGTGCGCGCCGCCAGGATGGCGCCGGCCATGGCGGCCAGTTCGCGGCCGCCCACCCGGCGCAACACTTCGAGGGGATCATCGAGATGGCCGTGATGCAGGGCAATGGCGCGGCGCACCGCGTCGGCCTTGCGTTTCAGCCCTTCGGCATCGACACCGGTGCCCGGCCCCACCCAATCCTCGGGCGCTCCACCAAAGAGCGCGTGGGCGATCGCCGCGGCAATCGTCGTGTTGCCGATGCCCATCTCGCCGATGCAGAGAAGGTCGGCGCCGTCGGTGGCCTCCATGCCATAGGCCATGGTGGCGGCGCATTCGGCCTCCTGCATGGCCGCCGTCAAGGTGATGTCGCCGGTCGGCCGCTCAAGTGCCAATTCGAACACCTTGAGTCCAAGCCCGAAACTCTTGCAGATCTGGTTCACCGCCGCGCCATCACTACGGAAGTTGGCCACCATCTGCGCCGTCACCTCCTGCGGATAGGCTGCGACACCTTGCGCCACCACGCCATGGTTTCCGGCAAACACCGCCACCACGACGCGCTCGGTCTTCGGTGGATGATGGCCCTGCCAAGCGCAGAGCCATTCGGCAATGGTCTCGAGACGGCCCAGGGCGCCGGGCGGCTTGATCAATTGCCCATCGCGGGCCCGGCAGGTTGCGGCGGCCTCGGCATCGGGGCCTGGCATGTTGCGGACCAGCTCGCGGATGTCGTCAAAGGGCAGGCCCGATGGCACGATTGTCATTTGGTTCGAAGACTCCTAGTTTCGTAACCGCCACTCAACACAAGATTCGGGGCCTCCGCGCAACATGAACGACGGGTTTGAGCCTCGCAGCGGATTCCGGGGAAGTATCCGGCCTTTCGCATCGTTCCTGGTGGCTTTGAGGTTTCTCACCCGCTTGCCGGTGCCGTTTGTGCGCACCATCGACGCGCCGCCTTTACGCGAATCCATGGCGATGTTTCCGGTCGTAGGCGCGGTGATCGGCGCCATCACCGCCTTGGCACTGATCGCTGCCAATCTCGCCGCCCTGCCCGATCTGTTCTGCGGAGTGTTTGCCCTTGCGGTTGCTGCCGCCCTGACCGGCGCTTTCCACGAGGATGGGCTAGCTGACGTTGCCGATGGTTTCGGTGGTGGCCACAGTCTCGAACAGCGCCTCGAGATCATGAAGGACA
>JANPCS010000322.1:0-15415 GCA_031431065.1 Hyphomicrobiales bacterium
GGCCAGGGTGATGGAATAGCTCTTGGTGCCTAAGGTGTCGGCCTTCAGATCATTCATCATCGCGACATAAACCGGCGTGATGTTCCAGATCACCGAGGACAGCAGGTAACCCTTGTCGATGGCGGTCTTGTCACCGATGACATCGATGAACATGACCTTGCCGCCGTCCGCCGCCTTCACGGTTTCGACTGCCTGCAGCATGCCAAAGCTTGAGCCGTTGCCCTGGCCGAAGATGATATCGGCACCGGCAGCGATAACCTGCTCGGTCACGCGCTTGCCGCCCGCTGCATCGCTATAGGCGGCGGGGCCAATCACCGCGTAACGCACCTTGACGTCGGCATTCTCGGCCTTGACGCCCTGGGCGAAGGCTGCCGATTGCGAGTTCCAGGACGGCGGCTCGCCGGAGACCACAATGCCCACCGTCTTCGAGCGCGTCATTTTAGCAGCGAGTCTGCCGGCAAGATAAGCACCGGTATGACCCGACAGGGTATAGTCGGCCACCATGCCCGCCTTGAGGGCGCTTGGGGTGTCGACGATGGCCACCGGCACTTTCATCTCGGCGCCGATTTCCGGTGCGGCGGTATTGTAACCCGACGCATGGGCGATGAGCAGACTGGCGCCATCGGCGGCCAGTTCGCGCATCGTCGGCCGCACATCGCCGTAGCCCAGTCCTTGCGCGACGATGACCTGAACGCCGGTCGCTGCCGCCGCCGCCTTGGCGGCATCAACGCCCTGTTGGTTCCAGCCATAGTCAGTGCCGTCTTCAGGCGTCAGGATGGCAATGGACTTCACTTCGGCAGCAAGGGCGCTGCCCGCCATCAGAAGGCCGAACATTGCAGCTGTGATAGTTGACTTGATCGACGTCATGGATTGATTCCTCCGGTGTGCTGGTTGTTGTTAGGTCGGCAGGCTATTAAGAACTCGGAATGTGGTTGGCCGGGACGATGTGGCGCTTCGCGCTTCTTGGAATGTGGTTCACGGCGGCAAATGCCACCGAGTTGAAGCAGATTGAATTCAAGGTCGGGACTGACGGATTGCGGCCCACACCGGTTGTGATCCGCAACGCCGGACCCGAGGCAATTTCCTGCACCGCAGAATATGCGCATTGGTATTCGAGCGAAATTGGCACGGCGAAAGCGGGAAAAGAACTGATCGCTAAGTTGTGGTTCGAATCCACCACCGGGACCTACGTCATGCTCAATGCCAGCCAGGAAAACCTGCCGGTCGAAAAACTTTGGTGCGGCATTGACGGCAACGCCTACCTGACGCGCGCCCTTGTGCCGCTGCATCGCATCGCCGGCGCCACGATCTCGGAACGTACCGTAACCTGTGCTACCGATTCTGGTCGAGCGCGATGCGAGTAAACCAGGCGTCATCCCTGCGCCTCCAGGATGCGCCGGACGGCAACGAGTTTCTTGGCGCGCGAGGCCTGCAGTGCCGGAATGGCACCGGGGGCATAGTCATAAATGCCTTGACCTGTTTTGAGGCCAAGCGTCATGGCGGCGATCTTGTCCTCGACCAACCCTGCGACATCGGCGCGATTGCACAGATCGGCGTTGAGGAAACTTGACACCGAGCGATAGATGTCAAGGCCCGCCATGTCGAGCAAGGCCATCGGCCCCACGACCGCGATCTTGTAGCCGATCCCCCAGGAGACGCAGGTATCGAGATCTTGCGGATCGATCACGCCACGCTCGACAAGATCGACGCATTCGCGCAGCAAGGCATAGAGAACCCGGTTTTCCACAAAGCCCGGCACATCCTTCTTCACCACCACCGGCAAGAGGCCAAGCGACCGGATGAGATCCTTGATGGCTGCAACAACCGATGAATCCGTTTTATCTCCGCCAATGACTTCGATCATCGGAATGATATGCGGCGGGTTCGACCAGTGCATGCCAACGAAGCGGCGGGGATTGGAGATATGAGCTTGCAGTTTGGTGATCGGAATGCCCGACGTGTCGGTGGCGACGATGACATCGGGTGAGATCAGCGGATCAAGTTCGGCATAGAGCGCCGCCTTGATGTCAAGATTCTCCGGCACATTCTCGATCACCAGATCGGCGTCCTTCACGGCCTCGGCGAGCGAACCGGCGAAAGCGACACTGCCACAGGGCGCCGCCGCAATCTCCAGCCGGTCAAGCACGCCATTGACCGTGGTCATCATGGCCTTGGCGCGCTCGATCGCTTCAGGTGCGGCGTCATAGGCCGCGACTTCGATCCCGCCACGCGTCAGACGCGCCGCGATGCCGGGGCCCATGGTGCCCAGTCCGATGAGTGCCGCCCGCCTGATCATGCGGTGGCCGCCTTGAACGATGGCCGGCTGGCGATCCCAGCCATCCAACGCTCGAGATTGGGCATTGATTTTCGCTCGATCTTGAAATCGAGGCAGCGCTTCATGATGGGCGCAAAGGCGATATCGGCGATTGTAAATTTGCCGAGTGCCAGATAGTCCTTGCCGGCCAGATGGCCATCGGCAATCGTCATTTGCGCGGCAAGGTCCTTGACCGCTTCCTTATACTCGGCAGTCTGTTCTTCCGGCGTCAGCTTGGCCCCCTTGAAGGCGGCGAGATAACCGGGATTGATCGCGGCGAGCAGGAAGTCCATCCAGCGCTCCACATCAGTACGCTCGGCTGGCGTAGCCCCCGTTAATGCCGGGCGTTCCTTAGCCGCCAGATAGCGCAGGATGGTGTTTGATTCCCAGATCGCCGTGCCGTCATCGAGCAGGGTCGGCACCTTGGAGGTCGGGTTGAGCGCCTTGTATTCGGCGGTGGTGGTGTTCTCGAATTGCCGCCCATAGTCCTGGCGCTCGTATTTCACGCCGAGCTCTTCCAGCATGAACAGCACCTTCTGCACATTGCCCGACGTCTTGCGGCCAAGTAACTTGTACATTTCTTCTCCCTATTCCCTGGCAAGCGGCTTGTAGACGATCGCTTCCATTTCAATCCTGGTGTTGATGACGGCTTTCGCCTCCACCGTGGTGCGGGCCAGCACGGCGTTGCCGATGCCCTCCTGAAAGGCCTTGTTGTAGCGTCCGAAATCGCGCGCATCCTCGAGATAAGTGGTGATGCGGACAATATCCTGAAGAGTGGCGCCCTCGGCGGCGATGATGCGCTCGATGGTCTTCAAGGTGGCAAGTGTTTCTTCCTCGATGGTGCCGGAGATCATGTTGTTGTTCTCATCCTTCGGCACCTGACCGGAGACGAAGATGTAATCGCCAGCGCGGACCGCCGGATGAAACGGCAAATTCGGATTCTTTTTGCCGATGGCGTAGTGCTGAGGTGATTTCCCGGATGTATCGCTCAACTCTTTTGCCTCACATCACGTTGGTTTCAATGATATCGACACCGCCGACGCGATCGACGAGATAAATGAGGCCGCGATCGTCAATGGTGACATCGTTGGATGAGGGCAAAAGTGCTCCCGGCTGCGCATCGGGAACATAATGGCCTACGTCCTTCGGCCGGAACGGATCGGCGATATCCACAAGCCGCAGGCCTTGCGCGAACCACGCAAAGGGGATCACGCTGCCGGTGAAGCGCTCGGAGGGCTGATGGCAGCCCATCATCTGCGGCTGCGGCGCGCCATCGGGGTCGAGCCCCTCCACTTGATAAGTCGCGATGGGCAAAGGGTTGGTTTCCTGGGTGATGTCATAGATCCAGGCAAAGGCCGGTGGTGCCGGCCTGAGCTTGGCAACGTCTTCGTCAGCCACAACCATGATGCGGCGGCCCTTCAAATCCTGCGGGATCGGCAGTACGCTGTGGGTCGGATGCGGAAAGCTCGGGCTCGAATTCGTATGCGCAATGGCTTTCGGCCGGCTCATGTCGGAGATATCAAGGATGAACAATCCGTGGTGCCAGTAACTCACGTAGAGCCTGTCGCCCATGCGAATGGGGTGGTGGCAGCGCGGCGGCACATAATCATCCCATGGATAGGCCTCGCCGCCAGCCGTCCACTGGCCGGGGATCCACCAGCGGCCCACTTCGCGCGGGGCTGCCGGATCGCCGAGATCAAGGATCATCACGATGTTGCCGGTATAGCCTTCAGCGGTGGGCGAGATATAGGCATAGCGCCCGTCATAGTCGTAGCGATGCACGCCCTTGCCGGCGGTCATCCACTTGGAGATCAGTTTCGGCGCCCGTGGGTTTTTCGTATCGTAGATCGCCAGGCCGCCGGTGAAACCCTCGGGCCCGCCTAGCCCGAAACGTTCATGGTTGACGATCATGATGCCGTCCTTGGCGCGCACCTTGTGCGAATGCCAGCCGGGCGGAACCTCGACCATGCCAAGCATTTTCGGTTTGCGCGGGTCGGCGACATCGACAATCGTCGTGCCGCTCGGCGGGCGCATGTGCCCGACATAGAGAATCGAGCCGTCCACCCACACCTGACCGCCGCCTGGGCAGTCGATATGCGCTAACAACTTGGTGTTGCGGGACGACGGCATCAAAGTTTCATATCAGGCGCAAGAGGTCACCCGCGGCATTGCGGCCCCAGCGTTTGTAGAGCAGCAGGGCGCGCTGGGTCGGTGCATCGGTGGCGCCGAACAGTACAGCCGGTTCCTTGTCCGATCCGTTGACATGTTCCACCCAGCACCCGCCGGGCACCGCCAGTGTATCGAACTCGGTCCAGTCGTAACGCTTGCCATCGATGATCGAATGGCCCGATCCCTGGAAGGGGGCGAGCAGCAGGCTGGCGGTTTCGCGCTGGGCTAGGGTGCGCTCGCCGGGGCGCAGCATCTGGGCGTAGAAGCTGATCGTATGGAACACCGGGCCGCCGGTGTTGGGATCGACATAGTCGATGACAATACCCTCATGCGGATCGCCATCCCAATCCTTGAAGGCATCGAGTGCCGCCTGCATCCGTTCCCAGCGATAGACCCACATGGGAGACGACAGGCCGCCGCCGCGCTTGTGGTCGAGGAAGCGGGGGCGAAGACCGCCCTCGCCATAGGTGCGCTGCGAATAGTCCGCCGGATAGCGCGCCGTCTGCTGTTTCTTGACAACTTCCTTGCCGTTTTCGATCTCGGTGTATTTGTGGTCGAAGTGGACTGCATGGAGCGCCTCGACCAGCGGCAGATCCAGCACCGAGAGATTGATGGCAGGTTCGCCCGCCACCGTGCCATGATTGTGCCAGGCATCGTTGGGCGTCAGCACCATGTCGCCCGGCCCGAACACCACGTTCTCGCCTTCGACGCCGGTGAAATTGCCCTTGCCGGTCAGGCCGAAGCGCACGGCACTGGGTGAATGCTTGTGCGGCGGCATGATCTCATCGGGATCATTCAACCGATAGGCCGTGTACATTGTGGAGACCGAGGCGCGCTTGGGCGACAGACCTGGGTTGATCAGGATGAGCGAGCGCCGTTCGCTATCATCCATCGAAACAAGGCGCGCGGCGCGCTGCAGCAGGGGTTCGATGTCGGCATATTTCCAAACGAAGGGGACAGCCTTCGCCGTGGCCATCAGCTGCTTCACCTCGTCGTGCTCGACGGATTGCGATGTCGCCCAGAAGGGGAACATGTTCTTCCTGGTGAGGTCATCGTAGAGACTCCGCAGGGCGGCCTGTTTCAGGTCTTGGGCGGGCTGGATGGGAGACATTGAGGCACCTCATCATAAGCAGGACTGGTGTACGGCCAAGCCGACCATAGCAAGCGTGGTTGAACTCGGCAATGCCTTCGGCGCAACCCTCGTCAACCAGTATTGTTGCCCAGCGGCTAGACTCCGCGCATCAGGCCGGCGGCCTTTTCGGCGATCATCATCACCGCCGCATTGATGTTGCCGCATGGCAGGTCGGGCATCACCGATGCATCGACGATGCGCAACCCTGAGAGACCGCGAAGCCGCAATTCGGGATCGACCACCGAGGCTTGATCGGCGCCCATGCGGCAGGTTCCGGCGGGATGATGGACAGTGATCGAAGTCTTGCGGATATGCTCGTCGATGTCCTCGTCGCTCTGGCATTGGGGGCCAGGCAGGAACTCGGCGGCGACAAAGGGCTGCATCGCCGGTTCGGCGGCAAGTTTCCGCGCGACGCGGAAACCGGCGCGGAGGCTGGCCCAATCTCTCCGCGACGACAGAAAATTCTGGTGGATGAGTGGCGCTGCTTTGGGATCGGCCGAAGCGATCCGCACCGATCCCCGGCTCTCCGGTTGGACGGCGACGATGCGCGCCGCGAACCCATCGGTGAAGGGTTGCTTGAACGGTTGAAAGTAAGGCCAGGCGGCGAGCGGGGCGGCGGTGAACAGCAGTTGCACGTCGGGCAATGGCCGCGATGGTTCGCTCTTGAGGAATGCGACCACACCGCCTGGCACATCCCCAGAAAAGCCAGAACCTGTGAGGTAAGTCCGGGCGAAGTCCAGCGCGATGCGGTCAAAGCGCATCATGCGGTGAAACGGACCCGGCGTCTTGCGGCGGTACATCAGAATGACCGAGACGTGGTCCTGCAGGTTCTTGCCGACCGCCGGCAGCGCCAATCTCGTTTCGATGCCGTGCGCTGACAATTCCGCCGGCTCGCCAATGCCGGAAATATTCAACAATTGCGGGGTGTTGATAACGCCGCCACAGAGGACGACCTCGCGGCCGGCTAGCGCCTCAACGGTTTCGCCGCGATGGCGATAGGCGATGCCGCTGGCTCTTCCGCCTTCGAACAGGATGCGGTTGGCCAGCGCCTTCGTCACCACCTCGAGGTTGGGCCGCTCCAGTGCCGGTTTCAGATAGGCGGAAGCCGCGCTGGCGCGGCGGCCCTTGTTGATTGTCATCTGCAGCCGCGAGAATCCTTCTTGTACCTCGCCATTGTAGTCGTCAGTTTGGGGGTAGCCGGCGCTGCGGCTGGCGGCGGCATAACCTTCGATCAATTCGTCCTGGTACTTGCAGCGTTGGGTGTTGAGCGGACCACGACCGCCGCGATGCGCGGTCTCGCCGCCCTCCCAGCGCTCCATCTTCTTGAAATAAGGGAGCACCTGGTCATAGGACCAGCCGGTGAGGCCCGTTGCCGCCCAGCGGTCGAAGTCGCCGCGGTTGCCCCGCACATAGGCCATGGCATTGGTCGATGAGCAGCCGCCGATCACCTTGCCGCGCGCGCACTCCACCGTGCGGCCGCCGACATTGGCCTCGGGCTCGCAGAAATACATCCAGTCGTGGCGGCGCTCGACCAGGATCTTGCCCCAGCCCAGCGGAATGTGAATCATCGGGTCGTGGTCCCAGCCGCCCGCTTCCAGCAGCAGCACGCGCGTCTGGCTGTCTTCCGTCAACCGGTTGGCCAGCACACAGCCCGCCGACCCGGCGCCGACGATGACATAGTCGTAGACCCGTCCTTGCGGCATGGCGCACCCGTCTCTCCGTCAACTTGTACCCGAGAGGTTGACATCGGGCCACGCCCAAGGTCAACCATTATTGTCAACCAACGCATTTCCGGCTAAAGTGGTTGAGTGACTTGACCCAAAGGACCAAGAGCGTGGCGAACCAGGACATGCACTCAGCGGATGATCTCTCCGGAATCATCGCGGCGGTTCGGCAATTGCAGACGGCGGAAAAGGTGCTGCCCTCGGAGCGCGATCTCGCCGGCCGCCTGAACGTCAAGCGCCATCAGTTGCGGCGGGCTTTGAGCGAACTCAGGAAAGCCGGCGACATTGCACCCGCCCGCAGCCGGCGGAGCGAACCGCCGCTGCATCCGCGTTACAGCGACGAACTCGTGCGGGTCACCAATCCGCTTGAAGTCATCGAACTCCGGCTGATGCTGGAACCGGGCTTCGCGCGCTTTGCCTCGCTCCGGGCTTCCACGCTTGAAATCGGCGTCATCTCGCAATGGGCCAGCACGCCGGCCAGTGCCAAGCCCGAAACCGTCGATATCAATTTTCACCTGGCGGTTGCCACGGCATCGCGCAATCAGCTGGCGAAGGAGCTGTTCGTCATGCTGCGCAAGATCGGCACCGATGCGCGGCTGCGCGTCGTGGGCATTGCGCCCGCCACCTGCGCCAAGCGGATTGCCGAGCGCGATGCCGAACACCGGCGCATCGCCGAGGCCATCGCCATGCGTGATCCGGATGCCGCCGAGGCCGCCATGCGAGCCCATCTGCTACTCGTGCAAAGACGCATCATGGAACGCTCGAATGCCGGCCTCGCCGCAGCCTGTTCGAACAGGCCGATTGAGGGAGTAAGCCGCTGGCCCAGCATTTCGATCTTCTGGTGATCGGCGCTGGAACGGCAGGTGCCGTTATTGCCAGCCGCCTGAGCGAGGACAGCGCTCGCAAGGTCGGCCTGATCGAGGCCGGCGGGCCCGTGACCGATCCGGATGTCGCCGATCCCCTGAAATGGCCAGCGCTGCAAGGCCGCGACTACGACTGGGCCTACAAGACGGTGCCGCAACCCTTCACCGCCAACCGGGTGCATGACTGGCCGCGTGGCCGCGTTCTCGGTGGTTCTACGTGCCTCAATGCCATGGCCCATGTGCGCGGGCACCCGCAAGATTTCGACTGCTGGGCGCAAATTGCGGGCCCGCGCTGGTCCTATGCCGGATTGCTGCCGGGTTTCATTCGCAGCGAGGCGCGCCTCTCGCTCTTGCTGCCGGATGCGCACGTCAGTCCGGTGGCCCGGGCTTTCATGGCGGCAGGCGAAAGCCTTGGCGTTCCACGTCTCGGCAACCACAATGGGCCTGCGTTGGCGGGCGCTGCCGCCAACACACTCACCATCAGCAACGGGCGCCGTGTCACCTGTGCCGATGCTTATCTGCCGCCCGATGTGCTGGCCCGGCCAAATCTGACTCTGCTGCTTCATCATGATGCTCAGCACGTTATCTTGGAGGGCACCCGTGCCGCCGGCGTCATTGCTGTCGAACGCGGGATCAGCCGGGCGATTTTCGCGGATCGCATCGTGCTGTGCGCCGGCGCGGTGGCTACACCCCTGCTGCTGATGCGATCCGGAATTGGCGATCACGCGGTGCTGGCCGCGGCGGGAATTGCCTGCCGGTTCGAGAGCAATGACGTGGGCCGCAATCTGCAGGATCACCTCCTGGTTCTGGGCAATGTCTATGCCGCCAAAAAGCCGGTGCCGCCATCGCTGCTGCAGCATTCGGAATCGCTCATGTATCTGCACAGCGGCGACATCACCCGCGCAGACGGAAGCCCGGATATTGTTGTCGCCTGTGCCGTTGCCCCAGCCGTGAGCGAAGCCTTCACGGCACCGGACTATGGCAGCGCCTTCACGCTGCTGAGTGGTGTCACCCACCCGACTAGCCGGGGCACGATCTCCGTCACTGGTCCTGCAACGAGCGATCCACCGCGCATCGATCCGAATTATCTGCAGACGGAGTATGATCGCCGTACCGCCCGCAAGGCGTTGGAGCAATCAAGGGCAATTGCCGCTGCATCGGCTTTTGACGAATGGCGCGGCGAAGAATTGCTACCGGGTCGAGGTGCCGATCTCGATGCCTTCATTGCGCGTGCCGCATCGACCCATCATCATCCCGCCGGGACCTGCCGCATGGGCCGGGACGATGGCTCGGTGGTGGATGAAAACCTCGCGGTGCGGGGCATTGCCAACCTCGTCATCGTCGATGCATCGGTCATTCCGCGATTGCCCTCCGGCCCGATCAACGCCGCCGTCATGGCGATTGCCGAGACATGGGCGGCGGCGCAATAGTCAAATTCCGCTGAATCAATCGTCGCTGGCAGGTCAATGTCGATAAGCTCGGGAGTCGGAACGATGACAAACGCCGGAGGGGTTGGGGATGAGGCCGCATGCCAAATCCCACAAATCGCCGGAGATCGCGCACCGGCTCGAACTCCCGTCGCGGTCCGGCGTTGCAAAACTTGCGCCTGGCGATCGCAACGGTAAGCAAGACCTTGCTTCACGCCCGTTGGATGGCGGCAGCGGGCACGACCAGCCGCCGCGCCTTGTGGAACAGGCGATCTTCGAGCGCCAGCCTGGGATCGGTGGCCAACGGCAGGCGAATGGCCCATTCAAGGTCGGCTGCCGTGATGCCGCTGAATTCGGCGGCGGCTTCATGTGTGGCGGCCAGTTTCGTCAAGTAACGCCTGGCCAGCCAGTGGCGGAGCAGGGCCAAGAGCGATGCGCCGGAGCTTCCGGCCATCTGGGCGCGGTTCAGGGCATATTCTCTCATGACAATTTCTCCTGGACTGCGGGTCCGGCGCGGAATGCGGCATCGAGTTTGGCGAAGGCCGCGGCGAGCTTGCCGCGGGCGGCGGCGAACAGCGGCTGCCGCGATTGAGACTTGGCGCCCAGATTGCGCTCGATCTCCCATTCGTCGGTTGCATTCTGCAGTTGCGGATAGTTCATGGCGGTCCGGTACAGGTCGCCGTTTGCTCCATCGATCATCCAGTTCATCGTCTTGTCCTCCGTTGCGATGACAACAGTTGACCATGGCGCTGTGACAGCGGCGATGGACCCTGCATGAAAGCGCTGTGAAAAACCCGTGACTTGGAGTTAAATCTTCTGTCACGGTGGGAAGCATGCTGCAGCTCAAACTGTTCGGACCATTCGAGCTGACGGGACCGGAGGGCCGGGTGGCCTTTCCCAGTGCCAAGCTCAGCGCCTTTCTTGCCTATCTTGCCCTGGCCCGAAAACCCGTCCCGCGCGATGAGGTCACTGAGCTCCTGTGGGGCTCGCATTTCGAGGAGCAGGCGCGGCAGAATTTCCGTCAGGCGCTGGCGCGCCTGCGCAAGGCGGTGGGTGGCGGAGCCATCCTGGCCGATGACCAGACGGTGCAACTGGCGCACGCCGCCGCCGCCTCCGATGTGCGCCGCTTCGAGATGCTGGTTCAGGACGGATCGGCCGGTGCCTTGCGCGAGGCGGCGGGCCTCCTCGACGGCGATCTCCTGGCGGGCATCGATCTCAAGGAACATGCCTGGGAGGAGTGGCTCAGCGCCGAGCGCCGGCGCTTTTCCAACATCGCCTGCGACACGCTCGAAAAGCTCGGCCGGCTGGAACTGGCGGAGGGCCATCCGGGCGAAGCGCTGCGCTGGGCCGAGGCCGCGATCCGCCGCGACATTTTCCGCGAGGACGCGCACCGGCTGGCACTCCACGCCTTCGCAGCCTTGGGCCGCCGTTCGGAGGCGGTGAAACACTACCAGCACCTGGCGGAACGCCTGAAACAGGAACTCGGTACCCAGCCCGAGGCTGCCACCCGCCAGGCCTATGAGCAGGTCCGCAGCCAGGGCGAACTACCCGCCGAGAAGGCTCCGCCCGCCCAGCCGCGCAAGCCGTCGATTGCCGTGCTACCCTTCGCCAATCTCGGCAATGACGCCGAGAAGGATTATTTCATCGACGGCATGGTCGACGAGATCATCAACGCCCTGTCGCGCTTTTCCTGGCTTTTCGTCATCGCGCGGAGTTCGAGTTTCACCTACAAGGGCCGCACCGTCGATGCCAAGCAGGTGGGGCGTGAGCTGGGGGTGCGCTATGTGCTCGACGGCAGCGTGCGCAAGTCCGGATACCGCCTCAGGATCAGCGGGCAATTGATCGATGCCAGCACTGGCGCCACGCTGTGGGCCGACCGTATCGAAGGCCAGCTCGCGGATGTTTTCGAGTTGCAGGACATGGTCACGTCACATGTGGTCGGCGCCATCGCACCCAGGCTCGAACAGGTGGAAATCGAGCGGGCACGGCGAAAACCCACCGCCAATCTCGATGCCTTCGACCACTATCTGCGCGGCCAGGCAGAGGTGGTGAAGTGGACAAGCGCGGGCAATGCGGCGGCAACTGCGCATTTCTACCGCGCTCTGGAACTCGATCCGGAATTCGCCAGCGCATTCGGCATGGCGGCGCGCTGCTACTCGCAGAAGAAGGCGCTGGGAGAAATTGCCGACCCCGAGCGCGAGGGCAACGAGGTGAAACGCCTGGCCCGGCGCGCGGTGGAACTGGGCCGTGACGATCCCGTGGCGCTCAGCAGTTCGGGCATGGCGCTTGGTTATGTTCTTGGCGATCTCGACGCCGGACTGGCGCTACTCGAAGAGAGCCTTCACATCGGCCCCAATTTCGCGCAAGCCTGGTTCTTCTGCGGTTGGGTGCAGGGCTGGCGCGGCGAGGCCGATATCGCCATCAGCCGCATCAGCCGCGCGCTGCTGCTCAGCCCGCACGATCCGCACATCTCGAACATGCGGCGCGGCATTGCCTTTGCCTATTTTATCGGCGAGCGCTACCCGGAAGCGATTTCGGCGGCCGAGGTCGCTACACCGATGCCGCAGAATGCGGTTTTCGGCTATTCCACGATCGCCGCAAGTGCAGCCTTGATCGGGCGCCAGCCGGAAGCCGAGCGCGCCATGGCGACGCTGCTCCAATATGATCCGGGCTTGCGGCTGGCCGGACTACGCTACCGTTTCCCCATGCGCCGCGACCAGGACTTCGGACGCTGGGAAGAGGGACTGCGCAAGGCCGGGTTGCCGGAGTGAGGAACCTTGCTGCTCGACGTCCGAGGCCAAGACATGGGCGGGATTGCTCTAGCTGCACTTGCGGTGCCGCGCAGGCTGTCAGCCCTTCACAACGCCTTCCATCAATCCCTTGAAGAACAGCTTTTGGGCAAAGGTGAAAGCCAGCAGGCCGGGTGTCACGACGATCACATAGACCGCCGCGAGATTGGGCCAGGTCCATTGCCCCAGTCCCCCTTGCGCGCTGGCCAGAACCACCGGCATGGTGCGGGCCGCCTGATCGTTGGTCAGCGTCGAGCACAGCAGGAATTCGCCCCAGGCGGTGACGAAATTGACGATGAACACCACGACCAGCCCGTTGCGGGCCATCGGCAGGGCAATGGTCAGTAGTGTTCGCCATGCACCAGCCCCATCGACCTTCGCCGCTTCGATGACCTCGTGCGGCACCAGCTGGAACACGCTGCGCATGATCAGGATGCTGATCGCCAGGTTCAGCGTGATGTAGGGCAGGATCAGCCCCGAGGTGCTGTTGATGAGGCCCATATAGTTCTGGATTTCATAGATGCTGATGATCGATACGACACGGGTTGGAAAGTACAGCGACACCAGCAACCCCGCCACCACCAGCCCGCCGCCGCGTGGGCGCATGTGAACCAGCGCATAGCCGGCGAGAACCGCGAAAGCGGTGGTCAGGAAAACCGTCGCCGCCGTCACATAGATGCTGTTGAACATGTTGACCGGCAGGGTCTCGATCTTGCGGAACACATAGCCATAGGTGGTGAAGTCGAATTTGCGTGGCCAGAAATTGCCGCGCATCGCGTCCGGCAAGGATTTGACCGACATCATCGCCACCCAGGCCAACGGCAGGATAATGATGATCATGAAGAAATTGATCACGCCGTGACGCAGGATGGCAAAACGATTTCGCGCCAGCCAGCTTTGCTGCGGCGGTGCGGGCAATGCCAGCGCGTGATTCGTCATGGTTCAACCCTTGCTGCGGAAGATGCGGAGGAGAACGATCATCACGGCCATCATGGCGAGCGAGCCGATCATGCCAATCGCCGCCGCGAATCCCTGCCGCCACAGCCCCAATTTGAAGGCCTGGTCATACATGAAGATCGTCCAGGTATAAGTTGGCGAATCGCGGTTGAAGCCGCCGAAGATCAGGTACTCGTCGATCACCGCCATGGACGTGCCGAAGCGCAGCACCACGAGGATCATCATGACGGGCGCCAGGCGCGGCAGCGTCACATGCCAGAACAATTGCCACTCGCTGGCACCATCGATGCGGGCGGCTTCCGGCAGGTCCTTGGGGATCGCCGCCAGCCCGGCGAGAAAAAAGATGGTGTGATAACCAAGCCCCCACCACACTTCCATGATGGCGATCGACGGCAATGTCAGCGCGGTTCCACCCAGCCATTGCGGCGCGCTCTGCAAGCTGAACAGGCCGGTCGTATCGACGAGGAAGTGATTGATCGGGCCGCTTTGAAAATTATACATCCACTTCCACAGCACGAACACCAGTGTGCTCGGAATGACCGCCGGGATCAGCAGCACGACGCGGTAGACCGTCGCCAGCCATTCGGTCTTCACGCGGTCGATGAGGATCGCCAGCAGCAGCGGCAGGATGATGGTTCCCGGCAGGAACATCAGCGTGAACAGGGCGGCGCGGCCCAGGCTCTTCCACATCAGCGGATCGCGCATGGCCGCGGTGTAGTTGTCGAAGCCCACCCAGTTGGCGGGATCCTGCGTCAGGAATTGGTAATCCGTAAAGCTGATCCACAAAACGCGGATGATCGGATAAACCTGGTAGCCCACGAAGAAAAGCACCGCCGGAGCCAGAAATGCCCACGTGCCAAGGTCCAGACGCAAAGCGCCCAGATTACCTGTTCGCCTGTGGTCGCGCCGCGCTGCGGTGATCCGGTCGGCAGTTGTATCGGACATTCTCAATCCTGGTGGACCGGCGGGCGGCCGAAACCGGAGATTTGCATCTCCTGGCAACCGGCCGCCCTGCCATCAACGTCAGCCGCGCTTGATTTCGGCCTGGACTGCTTCCATCACTTTCTTCATCGCCGCCTTCGGATCGGCTTCCTCGCCCTTGAGGTAAGCATCCCAGTGCGGCTTGCCGATCTGGAACTGCGACAGGCCGAAGAGGTGGTTGGTGATGGCCTTGGCCCGGTCGAGCTGGCCGCGCACCAGGCCGACGAAGGGTGGTATCCAGTCGGGCTTGGTGGCATCCCAATCGGCATAGATCGACTTGTAGGGCGGCAGGTGGCCGGGATGGCCGCTGGCGGTGCCGACGATCGAATCTTTCCAGATGCCCCGGTCGTAGGTGAGCGCCTTGATGTATTCCGCCGCCTTCTCCTTGTTCTTGCCGTGCTTGAACAGGGCGCAGCCGGTTGTCCAGAACACCGTCGAGCCCTCGCCATTGGCGAACTTGGGCAACGGCCCAAGATGCAGGGCCTTGGGGTCATCCCAATACTGCGCCATGCGCAACGGCGCATTGAAGTACTTGGTGAAGTAACCCACGCGCTGGGCGGCAAAGGCCACTTCGTCGGGTGTGCCGTTGACGCCGCCGTCGGATGCGCCTTCGAGCAGAATGTCGGGGTGCGACACCGCCATAATCTTCTTCATCAGCATCAGCGCTTCGATTGCCGCTTCGCTGGTGAAGTCGAACAGGCCTTCCGGCGTATAGACGTTGGAACTCATCGAGTGCGTCATCGGCGCCAGCGAACGCCAGCCGTGGGCGTCAAAGGTTGCGCCATATGGTGCTGCCTTTGAATCGACAATGGCCTTGGCGTTGTTCAGGAGATCATCCCAGGTGGCGGGTGCGGTATCGGCAAGCCCCGCCTTGGTTGTCACGCCGGAGTGCCAGCTGTTGCCGATCACATCGAGCAGGAAAGGCCAGCCGTAGAGCTTGCCGTCGATGGTGCCTTCGGCGCGGATCGACGGAATTATGTCATCGAGCACGTCCTTCGGAATGTAATTATCCCACGGCTCAATCACGTCGGCCTTGATCATCGCCGACATTTCGACAAA
>JANPCS010000323.1:0-5776 GCA_031431065.1 Hyphomicrobiales bacterium
CGTCAAGCCCTGGCCACCCATGCGCATGTCGAGCGGCCCATCGCGCATGAAGGAAAAACCGCGTGTCGCCTGGTCGAGTTGCATCGAGGAAACGCCGATGTCGAGCACCACGCCGTCAACGTCGGCGAGCCCCGTTTCCGCCAGCAACGCCTCCATATCGGCGAAGCGGCCTTCGACCAGTGTCAGCCTGCCGTTCGACTGCGCCACCAGCCCTTGGCCTGCGGCGATGGCCGAAGGATCGCGGTCGATGCCCAGCACCCGGCAATCGGCCGCGGCAAGGATGGCGCGTGCGTAACCGCCAGCCCCGAACGTGCCGTCGACATAGAGCCCGCCATCTTGCGGTTGCAGTGCGTCCAGCACTTCAGCCAGCATGACGGGCACGTGGTTTACAGGGGTGATTGCGGTTTCGGCGGCCATTTTGCGGGCGGAAATTCAGGGTGAACAAGGCGTTAAGATTCACCCTGACATTGACCACTTGTGAATTAACAAATGGTTTCGATTTTGATTCAATCGGGGATTTCAGCGGGGGATTTTGATCCCCGGAAAGAGGCGCCAGCCGGCCTGTAAGCCGGGTTCTGTCCATGGGCAGGTTGCCCTGCCCACTGGATGACCATTCATCTGGAACGCCCGTCGCCGGACGCTTCACGCAACCTACCCGGATGACTGAGCCGGAAACGGCCCTGAACGCCCGAAGGCATCCCACGTCATCCCTATTCGGTCTTGCTCCCGGTGGGGTTTGCCTGGACCGCTTGCCGTTGCCGGCAGCGCGGTGCGCTCTTACCGCACCTTTTCACCCTTGCGTCAGGCTCTTTCGAGCCCGCATCCGCGGTTTGTTTCTGTGGCACTGTCCCTGGGGTCGCCCCCGCCGGGCGTTACCCGGCACCGTGTTCCCATGGAGCCCGGACTTTCCTCCCCCGCGCCCTTTCGGGCCTCGCGGCAGCGGTCATCCAGCCAGCTGGCTAGGGGGAGGTAGGCGTGTGGAAGGGGGAAGTCAAATGGTGCCATCGCTCTAACCCTCAAGCCCACCCTCGTGGGCGATCACTGAATCATCGCGATATCCGCTGAGGACGCGGATAACGATCACGGTTCGGCTCTCGACGCGGTAGTACGATGCGTGTCCTTAGAACAATTGAACCCGTAGTCCCGGTGCCAATTGCGCGCGAGGAGTACCGCTCTCTGGGAACCGGATAAGCGTTTCATACTGTGCCTAGAGTGCGCCAAGGAAGTTGGTGGCAACCAACTCCGAAGCCTGCGCTGCGATATATACCCAGAGTTCGGCCAAGTCTTGCTCAGCTGTCTCGGTGAGCTTCAACGCGAACGGGTCAATAACTGCCTCCCGCGGGCAATGATGGCTACAGTATCGAACGCCTTGATGCGGCCCGCCGCCACGTCACTGAGTCCCCTATCGATGTCGGACTTCAGTCCCTCAAGCTCCACGATCTGCGCCGACCGTTTGTGTTTCCAGTCGCGAAGCGCCTCGCGCACGACTTCGCTGGCCGATGCGTAGTCACCGTCCGCAACAGCGACTTTCACCACATTGGCCATTTCGGGTGGAAGTGTGATGGTCATGCGTTCAACAGCACTGGGCATCATAGACTCCGATTTGTGAGTTCATATAATATCATACTTTATCATACGATCAAACCGGGGCAAACTCACGAAAATTCGTCCACTACCCCTCGAAAACCACCTTGCCATCACAAACAGTCACCTTCGGCCTGATACCCTTAAGCCCCGCCGGATCCGTCTTCTCCAGATCGGCCGGCAGCACCACCACATCGGCCAGCAGGCCGACTTTCAACATCCCGGTCTTGCCGTCCATGAAGCCCGCGTAGGCGCCGTCCTCGCTGTAGGAGCACAGCGCCTGGTCGAGGCTCTGGCGGTTATCGGGGAGCCCCGCCTTCCACATCGACCGTGTCATCGCCGATTGCACCGACCAGAGCGGATCGATGTCGGAAACCGGCCAGTCGGTGCCGAAGACGATGCGCGCACCCGCCTCGCGCAGCGCCTTCCAGGCGAAGGCCAGAGGCCAGCGCGCCTCGCCGATGCGGCTCAAATAGGGTTCGAGCGGCAGGCCGTGATTGCCCGGCGGATGCGGTGGCTGCATTGAAGCGATGACGCCAAGTTCGGCAAAGCGCGCAATGTCGTCCTGGTGGATGACCTCGATATGCTCCACCCGGTGGCGCGAGTCGCGGGCACCATTGGCCTTGAGCGCGGCTTCATAGCCATCGAGCACGATCCGCACCGCGCCATCGCCGATGGCATGGACGGCGATCTGAAGCCCGCGCCGGTCGGCCTCCACCGCAATCGCCTTGAAGCGTTCGGGCGTGAACAGCGGCTCACCCCGCCAGCCGGGCATGTCGGCGTAATCCTCGATCATCACCGCCGTGGCGCTGTCGACGACACCGTCCATGAACAGCTTGACGAAGCCCGACGACAGCATGTCGGATTGGTAGCGTTTCGCCATCATGCTGGCTTTTTCCAGCACCGGCAAATCCATGAAATTCTTGAAATGGAACGGCACCTTCACGCGCGCCGTCAATTCGCCGCGCTTGTGCAATTCTTCCAGCAGTTCAAGCGTATAGAGGTTTCCGTCCATGTTGTGGATGAAGGTGATGCCATGCGCCGCCGCATGCGCCAAGCCGCGCTTCATGACCTTGAGATCGCTCTCGAATTCGGCAGCTGTTGGATAGGGATCGGGCTCGCCGCCCGTGGACAACCCCAAGCGGTCGCGCATGCCCTTCTTGGAGAGATTTCGAACCCGGAAAAACGCTTCACCTTCGCGCAACTCGCCCATCGCCAACCCATCGGCGCCCATGACGATTTCGTTGCCTGGCCCGAGCTTGGCGCCTTTCAGCAATCCAGCCCGCTCCAGCGCAATGGTATTGGCCCAGCCGGTGTGATGGTCCGGCGAGAACAGCAGCACCGGCCGGTCGCTGACGATACGGTCGAGGTGATGGCGGGTCACTGGCTCATGGTCCGACAGAATGATGTAGTCGGCCTGTTCGCCGATGATCAAGTCATCACCTGGGTTGCTCGACACATAATCCAGCATGCGGGCCTGCAACTCCTCGAAGCCACGCGCACCGTAAAGCTGCAGATGCTCCAATTCGGCCGCCCCGGCGAACAGGTGCATGTGACTCTCGACGAAACCCGGCAGCACCGAGCCACCGCCGGCATCGATGACACGGGTCTTCGGCCCCCTCTCACGCATCACCTCCGCATGCGAACCCAACTGGCTGATCCGATTCCCGGAAATGCCGATGGCCTCGGCTTGTGGGTTGTTGCGGTCCATGGTCAGGATCGCGGCATTGCTGATAATGAGGTCGAAACTCATGCGAGGGGTCCGATCTGGCGAGTGTTCAGGCTACCCAGTGAGTAACCTCAGTTCTTCACGCCTGCAAGAGCACCACCATGCGTTACAAGCCCTTGCATGGCGCCATAATGTCACTTCCCCGGCCAGAGCAGAGCCGTTACACAGGCCACGAATCTCGCAGGTCGATTGGTCATGCCGCTTCGTATCTTATCTGCCGCTCTCGCCATGGTGCTTGCGTCAGGCAGCGCCAACGCCCAGGAGCGCCAATGGTCGCTCGATGCCGGCGATCAGGACGCCTATCTGATTTTTGGCGTTCCGGATTCGGATGATGTCGGCGTTAGCCTGTGGTGTCCCATACGCCAAGGCGTCGTCAATATTTTCCTGCCCAGGGTCGCCGATATCCCTGCCACGGTCAAAGACGTGACGATAACCGTGAGCGCCGGGGAGCAGTCGGCGGAGTTCGCGGGCAAGACGGAAGAAAATCTCGATGCCGGCGTTTCCAGCGTCGAGGGGCAACTGCCAGCCGATCATCCGATCTTCAAGATCCTGGTGAAGGCCGATCGTTTCCACATCAAGGCCGGCACTGTGGACGAAATTTTCCCGCTGATCGAGGCCGACCTCGCAGGCCTGGTCGAACTGTGCCGCAAAGACTGATCAGGGCATCAGGCTTTCAACCAGCCGCCGCGCCGTCATCAGGCAGCAGCGATCGGCTCGTCCATCGACCATGGACTGCCGGAAGTGCCGCTGAAAGGCATCGAGCACCTTGCGCGTTTGCTCGTCGTGTTTACCCGTCACCGCGTTGCCATAGCCATAGCTTTGCAACAGGTGCTGCAGTTCCGCCAGTTCGCCAGCATTGAGAGTGCTGGTATCGGCTTGTGACGGCTCAACCCAGTGGCCGACGCCTTGTTGATGCAGCCAGCACCAGTCAAAACGCTCGCCCGGATCGACCTTGCGGCCCGGAGCAACATCCGAATGCGCCAGCACCAGGCGCGGCGCGATATCGTGGCGGCGCATCACATCGAGGCACAGCACCGCCACCGCACGTATTTGCGCTGCAGGAAAATCGCGATAGCCAATGGTGTGTCCGGGATTTTGAATCTCGATGCCGATCGAGCGCGAGTTGGTGTCGGTCTCGCCCTGCCAAATTGAGATGCCGGCATGCCAGGCCCGCATCTCTTCGCCGGCCATCTGGGTAATGAGGCCCGCCTCATCGACCAGATAGTGGCATGAGACTCCGGACTCACCGCTGCACAATGTCTCGCGAGCCGCCGCAGCGCTCATCATGCCGGTATAATGCAGCAGCAGCATATCGGGCCGCCGTCCGTCACGGCGCGGCTCGATGTTGGGCGCCAGCACGAAGTCATGTGCCAGCGGCGAACGGATCACTTCGCCTTCTCCCGCATGATCTGCTCATGGGCTTCGTTGATCTTCTGCAGCCTTGCGGTCACGATCTCGACCATCTCTTCCGGCACGCCAGCCGCGATATGGCGGTCAGGATGATATTCGCGCACCAGCGCCCGGTAGCGTGACTTGATTTCGGCAAGCGAAGCGTCGCGGTCGATACCCAGGATCAGATAGGGATCATCGGCAATGGTCACATGGCGCGCCCTGATGCGCGAAAACTCCGCCGATGCAAATCCGAATATCTCGGCCACCCTGGCCAGAAATCCATGCTCGCCGGGGTGAAAGGCATTGTCGGCCTTGGCAATATGGAAGAGGCCATCGAGCACATCCTCCAGCACCGATTTGCGTCCGGCAAACAATGCGGCAATCTGCCGGGCATAGGCTTCGTAGCCCGCCGTGTCCTTCTTTGCCATATTGAAGACCCGGGCCACCGAAGCCAGATCACCGTCCGGAATGTGGAAAACCTGCTTGAAAGCGGCGATCTCGTCTTGCGTCACCACGCCATCGGCCTTGGCCATCTTGGCCCCCAGCGCCACCATGCCGATTGTGAAGGCGATCGACGTCTCGGGCGCTGCCGGATTGGACGCTGCAAGCGATTGCAGAAAACCGCCGATTGTGGAACCGGCGGCAGACAACACTTCAGAAATACGAGTCCAGATCGACATGATTCGGCAGATAATCGGAAGGGCTGAAGGGTGCGGAAATCAGCCGCGGCGCAGATAGTGGTTGAACTTGAACACCGGAACGTCGACGTCCCCGCCCCTGGCCAGCAACTGTTCAACATGCCAGGCGCGGCCCGCCGTCCAGACGGTGGCCCACAGCACCGGCACGAAGCCCAGGACCACGGCGGCGTACAGCACCACGTCCGGCAGGTCCATCAACTTGGAGAAAGCCCAGACGGTTGCCACCATGGCGGCACCGGTGAAGCAAAAGATCATGAGGGTGGCGCCCGAGGCCGCCACCAAACACCCGAGCGGGCTAAAAGCCTGAGAACCGGGCCTGGGCGAATTATCGGGCTTGATGATTTCCTGTTCCATGCCGCCTCATATGCCTCCG
>JANPCS010000324.1:0-1555 GCA_031431065.1 Hyphomicrobiales bacterium
GGACGATCAGCCCGGCGTCACGCGTGACCGCCGCGAGGGCGAGGCGAAACTCGGCGATCTGCGTTTTCGGCTGTTCGATACGGCGGGCCTCGACGACGTCAAGGGTGAATCGCTCGAAGCCCGCATGAGTGCCCAGGCCGAAACGGCGGTGGACGATTCCGATGTCGTGCTCTTCGTCATCGACTCGCGGGTTGGCATCACGCCCACCGACCGGGAATTCGCCGAGCGCGTGCGCCGCCGCGGCAAGCCGATCGTCCTGGTGGCCAACAAGGCCGAGGGCCGAGGCCAGAACCATGGCGTGCTTGAGGCCTATGAGCTGGGTTTCGGCGAGCCGCTGCCGATCTCGGCCGAGCATGGCGAGGGGCTCGACTATCTCCACGAGGCACTTCTTCCGTACACGGAGGAAAAACCCGGAACCGAGGGCGAGGAGCGCGGCGACGGGCCGTTACGCCTGGCCATCATCGGCCAGCCCAATGCCGGCAAATCGACGCTGGTGAATGTCATCCTCGGCGAGGAGCGCATGCTGACCGGCCCCGAGGCGGGGATCACGCGCGATGCCATTTCATCCGACTTCGAATGGCGCGGCCAGAAGATCAGGCTGTGGGATACGGCGGGCATCCGCCGCAAGTCGCGCGTTGTGGGCAAGATCGAAAAGCTGGCGGTGTCGGATGCGCTGCGGGCCATCCGCTTTGCCGAATGCGTCGTCGTGCTGATCGATGCCTCGCTGCCGATCGAGCGCCAGGACCTGACGCTCTGCGATCTCGTCGCGCAGGAGGGCCGCGCTGTGGTGCTGGCACTTTCCAAGTGGGATCTGGTCGAGGAAAAGCAGAAGAAACTGAAAGAAGTGATGAGCGATCTCGAGGACGTGCTGCCGGAAATCCGCGGGGTTCCGGTGGTGACGCTGTCGGCCAAGCAGGAACGTGGCATCGACAAGATGCTGGAGGCCGTGCTGGGTGCCATGGAAAAGTGGAGCAGCCGCATCTCGACCTCGCAGGTCAATCGCTGGCTGGAAGCCGCCATCTCGCGCAATCCACCGCCTGCTCCATCGGGCCGCCGCATCAAGATCCGTTATGCGACGCAAGCCAGCAGCAGGCCGCCGACCTTCGCGGTGTTCGGCAACCAGCTGTCGAAATTGCCGGAAAGCTATATCCGTTATCTGATGAACGGGTTGCGCAAGGATTTCGAACTGTGGGGTGTGCCCATCCGCTTCAGCCTGCGCGGCGGGAAAAATCCGTTCGACAAGGATAAGTAAGGGCGCTCAGAACTTCACGGAAACCGTCCCTAAGTGTTCGAAGCTGGCTTCGGCCACATCGCCCAATGCAGCGGAAAAGAATTCGGTGATGACGCCGGTGGTGACGATGTCACCCTGTTTGAGGCCGAGCCCGTGGGCGTTCAGATGATTGGCGAGCCAGGTCAGCGCCATGTCGCCACCGCCCAGAGCGTTCGCACCGACGCCGCCTGCGCGCTGTTGGCCATTCCAGGTGACCGCACCTTTGAGCGCAGCGAACTGCTCGCGGCTCAAGAGCTTTCGGGCTTCACCCAGAACGATGCCTTC
>JANPCS010000325.1:0-5398 GCA_031431065.1 Hyphomicrobiales bacterium
CCTCGTGCGGTCCCGGCACCGGCACATCGGTATCGCCATAGACCAGCTTGTCGTATCCGCCATAGCCGATCGTAACGGCGGCCTTCATGCGCTTGGGGAGGATTGGAGCATCGGACAAGTAAGACACGAGCGTGGCACCGCTGTCAAAACCGCTCTCGCTGCCTATAAGCTTGCGCCATATTGAATGATCGTCATCTACCAAACGCAACTCGCAAGAAACAAAGCTGGACCCTGACTTTCGTCAGGGTGACGGAGTGGGGGAGTTAGATCAACGTGTTCCCTTAAGCCCGTCATCCCGGCGAAAGCCGGGACCCAGCTTCCTTCGCTTCCGGTTTTGGAATTTATTACTCCGCAAGTCCCGGCACCCGCTACAGGGCGGCGGTAGCGGTCGTTGAGGAGTTCGAAATACTGAAGCGCGGGAAGTTTCCCTCCCGCGCCCCTTCATTCGTCAGCCTACGGAGCGATCAGTCGCCCTGCGGCGTCTCTTCGCCGGACTGTTCTTCGCCGCCCTGCTTCTTCGAAATGTCCTCGCCGGTGGCCTGATCGACCTGCTTCATCGACAGGCGGACCTTGCCGCGGTTGTCGAAACCAAGGAGCTTCACCTTGACGGTATCGCCCTCGTTGACGACATCGGACACCTTGTTGACGCGCTTCGAGGCCAGTTCCGAGACATGCACGAGGCCGTCGCGGGCGCCGAAGAAATTGACGAAGGCGCCGAAGTCGACGACTTTGACCACCTTGCCGTCATAGATTTCGCCCACTTCCGGCTCCATGACGATCGACTTGATCCACTTGAGCGCCGCTTCGATGGCCGTTCCCGAGGACGAAGCCACCTTGATGGTACCGTCGTCCTGAATGTCGATCTTGGCGCCGGTCTTTTCGACGATCTCGCAGATGACCTTGCCGCCGGTGCCGATCACTTCACGGATCTTGTCGGTGGGGATCTTGATGGTCTCAATCCGCGGTGCATGCTCGCCCAACGAAGCCCGCGCCCCGGTCAGCGCCTCCGCCATGCGGCCGAGGATATGCAGACGGCCGTCCTTGGCCTGCCACAGCGCGGTCTTCATGATCTCCTCGGTGATGCCGGTGATCTTGATGTCCATCTGCAGCGCCGTGATGCCGGCTTCGGTGCCCGCCACCTTGAAGTCCATGTCGCCCAGGTGATCTTCGTCACCGAGGATGTCGGAGAGAACGGCGAAACGCTCGCCTTCTTTGATCAGGCCCATGGCAATGCCGGCGCACGGAGATTTCAGTGGCACGCCCGCATCCATCAACGACAGCGAGGTGCCGCAGACCGTGGCCATCGACGAAGAGCCGTTGGACTCGGTGATTTCCGAGACGACGCGCACTGTGTAGGGGAATTGATCCGTAGGCGGAAGAAGCGGATGAATGGCGCGCCAGGCGAGTTTGCCGTGGCCGATTTCGCGGCGGCCGGTGGCGCCCATGCGGCCGACTTCGCCGACCGAGAAGGGCGGGAAGTTATAGTGCAGCATGAAGGTGCCCTTGTGGGTGCCGTCGAGCGAGTCGATATACTGCTCGTCCTCGCCGGTGCCGAGCGTGGTCACGACCAGCGCCTGGGTTTCACCGCGCGTGAACAGCGCCGAGCCATGGGTGCGCGGCAGTACGCTTGCTTCGGCGACGATCTTGCGCACCGTCTTGGTGTCGCGGCCGTCGATGCGCAGGCCCGTATCGAGGATCGCGTTGCGCACCACATCTTTTTCCAGATGCTTGAAGGCTTCGCCGACCTTGTTGGCGGGTTGGGCATCGGCCTTGTCGGCGCCGGTCAGTTCCGCCAGCACCTTGTCCTTGGCCTTGGCCACGGCTTCCTGGCGGGCTTCCTTGGTGGGAATGGCATAACCGGCGCGGACATCCGCCTCGGCAATGGCCTTCACCTTGTTGTAGAGCGCCTCCTGATCGGGCGGCGTGAAATCACGGGGGCTGCGCGACGAGCGCTCGGCCAGGCGGATGATCGCCTCGATCACCGGCTGGAAGCCGCGATGGCCGAACATCACCGCACCCAGCATGATCTCTTCGGTCAATTCCTTGGCTTCCGATTCGACCATCAGCACCGCGTCCTGCGTGCCGGCCACAACGAGGTCAAGTTCGGACAGCTTCTGCTGCTCGATGGTCGGGTTGAGAATATATTCTCCATCGATGAAGCCGACGCGGGCTGCGCCCACCGGGCCCATGAAAGGAATGCCCGACAGTGTCAGTGCGGCGGATGAGGCGACCAGCGCCAGGATATCGGTGTCGTTTTCGAGGTCATAGGAGAGCACCGTGGCGATGACCTGCGTTTCGTTGCGGAAGCCCTCGATGAACAGCGGACGGATCGGCCGGTCGATGAGCCGCGAGATCAGCGTCTCGCGTTCGGTTGGCCTGCCTTCGCGCTTGAAATAACCGCCGGGGATCTTGCCGGCGGCGAAGGTCTTTTCCTGATAGTTGACGGTGAGCGGGAAGAAGTCGATCCCCGGCTTTTCGGTGCGCGCCGCAACAGCGGTGGCGAGAACCGTGGTTTCGCCCATGGAGGCGAAAATGGCGCCATCGGCCTGGCGCGCCACGCGGCCGGTTTCGAGGCGCAGCGTCTGCCCGCCCCAGGTGATTTCTTCGACGTCGATATTGAACATTGGATTTTCCTCTTGAGCCCTTCGCCGCCGCTGCAACAAGCGTTCACCAACAATTGGACGGCATCCCCGTTGGGCGTGTCGGAATCCGGCCCCATTGCCGGACTCTTGGATACGGGGACGCGGGCGGCAGATCGGTGATCCGCCCGCTCATGCGTAATTTTAGGGTCGAAACCCGCTCAGCGGCGGATGTCGAGACGCTTGATCAGCGTCAGGTAGCGCGCCTCTTCGATACGCTTCAGGTAATCGAGCAGCGAACGGCGCTTGCTCACCATGGTCAAGAGTCCACGGCGGGAATGGTTATCCTTCTTGTGGGTCTTGAAATGTCCGGTGAGGTAGTTGATGCGTTCGGTGAGGATCGCAACCTGCACTTCGGGCGAACCGGTATCGCCCGGCTTCGTGGCAAACTCTTTCACGAGCGCAACCTTGCGCTCAGCAGTCATGGTCATTCGGCCATCTCCAATTCAAGGGTTCAAAGGATGAAAAGACGCTTCGGCTTGAGCGATCCCTGCTCGACTGTGCCGATGCCCACGGGGGCTCCCCCGCAAGTCATCAGAACCGCCGCATGAGCGATGGGAGCATTCGCGCCTCTGAGCAGGACGCTTTGTCCCTGCCTCAGGCGTTGGGCTATGGCGCCATCAATGGCCAGTGCCGGGATGCCGTCCAGCACGGTCTCGATGGGCATCAAAGCCCCTTCCATGGCGTTTCCGCCGGGCGCCTTATGGCGCAATTCCTCAAGGCTTTCCAGCGAAATCATGTGGGCCTCGGCGAATGGCCCCACCGCCACCCGGCGCAACATTGAAACGTGACCACGACAGCCAAGCGCCCGGCCCATGTCGCGGGCCAGCGAGCGGATATAGGTGCCCTTGCCGCAGGTGACCTCGAATGTCGCGTGATCGGCATCCGGTTGATCGGTGAGACGCAGGTCTTCGATCATCACCGGTCGCAGCGCCATCTCGACCACTTCGCCAGCCCGTGCCAGATCATAGGCCCGCTCACCACCGATCTTGATGGCGGAGAAGGCCGGCGGCGCCTGCTGTATTTCGCCAATGAATTGGAATAGTATCGACTCGATTTGTTCTCTCGAAGGTCTGGTATCGGATCGCGCCGTTGTTTCGCCTTCGAGATCGTCGGTGTTGCGCTCTTCACCCCAGGCTGCTGTGAAGCGATAGACCTTGCGGCCATCCATGGCATAGGACACCGTCTTGGTGGCTTCCCCCAGCGCAATGGGCAAAAGGCCGGTGGCCAGCGGATCAAGCGTACCCCCGTGGCCCGCCTTCTCGGCATCGAACAGCCAGCGCAGCTTGCCCACCGCTTGCGTCGAGGTCATGCCCAGCGGCTTGTCGAAAGCTACCCAGCCGTGGACGGGTTGACCGCGCTTCTTGCTCAGTGTTTTTCCTCCGGATCGCGCCGCTGGTCGAAAACGGAGAGGATTTCAACGAGGTCGTTGCCGGCCCGATACAGTAATGCATAAGTCAAGCCGGTCGCCTGCAATAGCCGCAACCCAGTTCCTTCCATTTCAGGACCAGACAATGGGAACTGTTCAAGACGATCTGCGGCCCGCGCAATTCTGGAACTTACATCGTTAGCGGCGCGAGGATTGCTCTTGCCAATAAAAGATTGAATTCGCCGCAGATCCCGTTGCGCTCTGCGCAACCAGACAATCTTCATTTCGGCTTTGTGAAGATATCAGGTTCAGGCGGTGGTAGCTCATTTTCGCTGCCCCAGGAGAGCAGCCATTCCGACATTTTCTCATGCGAAATCCATTCGCCGTCTTCATCCGCCTCTTTCAAAGCCTCATCAATATCCCTGTAGAGCCGAACTTTCTCGTCAACAAACTCCTCCAGCGCACCGTTCAGCACCTCGGATCGAGGGCGGTGGGTCAGCGCCGCCAACGTATCGATCTTCACGCTGAGCTCTTCTGAAATTCGGACAGAAACCATGTGTTTTGACATATCGGTGCTCTTCGCTCTTGAGGAAGAAATGTAACCCTCCATTACGTCCGTGTCGAGACTCGATCAATCCTCCTTCTTTAAATCCCGCGCCACTTCCGGGCTCTGTAGCAGCTTCTCGATCTTGGTCACATAATCCAGTGCGGTATCGACGCGATAGCGGATTTCCGGCGTGAACTTCATGGCAAGCTTCGGTGCCACCAAGCCGCGTATGTATTTCCGGTTGCGGTCCAGCGCCTCCAACAATTGCTGGTCCTTGCCCTGCTGGAAGGTGCGGACATAGGCGGTGGCAACCTTGAGATCGGTTGACATCTGCACCTCGACCACCGTCGGAATCAGCCGCTCGAGATCCGGATCGCTGGTCTCGCCGCGCAGAAAGATGTTCGCCAGCGCGTGACGGATCAATTCGCCAGCGCGCAGCTGGCGTTGGGAGGGGGTGCTGTTCTTGCTCATGGCTCATTCTCGTATGAAGAAGCGAATAACGAATAGTGAGTAGCGAATAGAGTTTGCACTAATCGCTATTTGCTACTCCCTATTCGCTCGCCCCTACTCCAAAGTCCGCTGCACCTTTTCGACCCGGAAGCATTCGATCACGTCACCGGCCCGCATGTCCTGGTAGTTCTCGAAGGCCATGCCGCATTCCTGGCCGACCGGGACTTCCTTGACCTCGTCCTTGAAGCGCTTGAGCGTCGAGAGCGTGCCTTCGTGGATGACCACATTGTCGCGGATCAGGCGTACCTTGGCGCCGCGCTGCACGGTGCCTTCGGTGACCTGGCAGCCCGCCACCTTGCCGACCTTGGTGATGTTGAAGACCTCGAGGATCCT
>JANPCS010000326.1:0-32208 GCA_031431065.1 Hyphomicrobiales bacterium
GGGTTCGGCGGTCGATCTGCCCGGCGATCGCCTCGCCCCAGGACTCCGCCGCCGCAGGGCTGGCTTCGCGCAATTCAGCCTGGTGGCGGCCGGCTGCGATCCGCCATCGGTGAAAAGTCGAGGCATGTTCGGAAGCCGCGATGACGATATTGTCGCCGGGTGCCAATTCGAGGTTTGCCGCCGCTGTCGAAATTCCATAGGCCGACGAGCTTACGATCGCAACGTCGCCGGCCCCGGCGCCGATGAGGCTGGCAAAGGCGGCCCGCAACGCCTCGACTTCCTCGAAAAAGTCGTTGTACAAGATTTCCCACGGCCTGGCTTTGCGCAGCACCGCGCGTTGCCCGGCTTCGGTTACGGCCTTCGGCAACGGCGAAAGATAAGCGCAATTGAGATAGGCCACGTCGTCGGGGATATCGAAACTGGCGCGTGACGGCTGGGGCATGAGGCTCCGGATGGTGGAGGCTGACGCGCATCCGGGCCGAACCCGGACAATGCCTCCAGCCAAGTTGCTTCCGTTGACACGGGCGGAACAGGGTGGTACTGACTTTCATGTAAGTTAGCACATTGGGTCTGGATGTCCAACCAATACCTTCCGGTTGGCTGTGCTGACCCGAAAAATGTCTCGTTCCGATCACATCGAGGCGGCGTTCGCATTCGGACTCGTCCGGCTGAAGCGTTCGCGCACCCGCCAGCTATTGCTGGGCGCCGGCCGTTTTCCCGCCATGGTGCCGCTTCTCGTCATCGGCATCTCGCTATCCGCAGTTTGTTTCGCGCCATGAGCATCTTCTTGCCGAACAGAGTCACGTGTGGTTTGACAAAAAACTGACTTACCAGTAAGCGAGGAAGTTGGAGAGCGCGATTATGCAGCCATCTGCGGCGCGCTGTTCGATGTGAACGGCATCAGCGCCGGCCGTAGTCGCGGCGCCAACGCAAGGGGCCGGATTTTGAAACAAGACCTTATCGCATTCACGCGCCAAGGCTCGCGGGACCGCAACGGCGCGACCCAGGCGGTGCGCACCAACGACCTGCTCTTTATCGGCGGAATCCTGCCGATGGACAACGGTGGCAAGCTTGCCGGAACCAGCATGACGAGCCAGGCCCGCAACATCTTCGACACCCTCGGTGGCCTGCTTTCGGCGGCCGGCGCCACTTTCGCGGATGTCGTCAAGCACAATGTCTATCTGGCGAGCGACGGTGATTCCGCCGCTGTTGCGCAGGACATCCGCGATCTCGACCAAGTGCGCTCCGAATACTTTCCGGTCCCCGGCCCGACCACCACGGAAGTGTGCGCCGGCCTCGATATACCTGGCGCCCTGCTGATGATCGATGCCTGGGTTGTCATTGGCGGCCGGAAAGAACGGCTGACGCCTGCAGGCCACTGGAACTGGAAGAACGCGAGCAGCTTTTCGCAGGGCTGGAAAGCCGGCGGCATGATCTTCATCGGTGGCCAGCGCTCGCTCGACCGCGATGGTAACGTCATCGGCCATGGAGATATCGAAGCGCAGACCGAGGAGGCATTTCGCAACCTCAACACCATGCTCGCCGTGGGCGGCGGCGACCGCAACAGCCTGATGCGCCAGAACACCTACTTCCGCTTCTTCGGCGATGGCCCCGAAGTCACGCAATACTGGGAAAAGATGACCAATGTCCGCCGCCGCCACATGTCTTCGCCGTCGGCGGCAGGTGCTGGACTGCGCATCACCGGCTTTCCGATCGCCAACGAACTGATTCAGGTCGAGGGCATCGGCGTTCTCGGCGAGGAAAAGCAGCGGCTGCAGCCGGCGAACCATTGGGACTGGAGCATTCCCGGAAACAATTTCACGCAAGGCTGGAAGATCGGCAAGCTGGCTTTCATCGGCGGCCAGATCTCAGCCGACAATCGCGCCAGGACCGTCGGCAAGGGCGACATCGCCGCACAGACGCGCAACGTCTTCAATTTCATCCGCCGCACCTTGGCGGAAGCGGGCCTCGACGAGAGCGATGTGGCCAAGCTTTATATCTACTACCATGCGGCGGGCGGCTGGGAAGAGGTGGCGTGCACCAGGGCCCTCATTGCCTCGATTCAGAGTGAATTCTATGGCGATCCCGGCCCCGCCGTTACCTCGCTTCGCGTTTCCGGATTTGCCTTCGAAGACCTCCTCATCGAGATCGAGGCGATTGCGACAACGCGCGATTGACGGGACCGCGGCCAGGCCTGCTCAGCTCGATGCCGCGCCGCCATAAGGCGAACCCACCACGGCGCAGCAGTTACCGGGCCGAACCCGGCCAGGCTGACGGCGCGCGTAGAGAATTCCGTCAGCGCCGTAGTAAAGGGTTTCCGGTTCCCGTGCGGGATCCCAAGTGCAATGGATACGGCCCGCCGGTTCGCCAGCCTGCACTCTGCTGCCGAGCGCATGGAAGGATTCGAAAATTCCATCCATGGTTGCATATACATAGGCTCGCGAGGTGGACATTTGCAGGACATGCTGATCGCTGCGCCGCGTCTCGGGCTGTAGTGGCGCCATGAGTCCGAGGTGAGGCAGCACGGTGCGGACCCCGCGCCGGCAGATGTTGACGCCTTCGCGTGAAACCGTTCCGCCGCCGCCCAACTCGGTACCGATCGTCGTCAGTCCGAAACCGCAGGCGCAGGCCGTCGCGGTGCGCGGGTCGCCGAGATTCGGAATGACGATGGTGACGGGTGCGTCGAAAGCCTTCGCCGCTTCGATGTTTTTTGCCAAGAGAACCGGATCGTTGCTGGGTTCGATGACCGCGCTCACCAGAATATCGAGCGAAGAGCCGCCCGAATGAAGGTCGATGAACGCATCGCCGCGTGGGAAAATTTCCTGGACCATGTAGGCCGCGATCTGTTGTGTGATTGATCCCGCGGTATCGCCCGGAAATGTCCGGTTGAAGTTGAGACCGTCCACCGGCGATGTACGCTGCCCGGCGACGACGGCATGAACGTTGTTTGCCGGCATCAGGATCAGCCGGCCGGAAATTTCGCCCGGCTGCAGTTCCCGGATGAGTTCCGAAATGACAATCGGCCCTTCGTATTCATCGCCATGGTTTCCACCTTCGATGATGACGGTGGGCCCAGTGCCATTGGCGATCACCGCCAGCGGGATGCGGGTGACGCCCCAGGCGTCATCGTTTGGCGAATGCGGGATCATCACGAAGCCGACCTGTTTGCCGGGTTGATCGAGGTCCACTGTCGAAAAGGCGGTTGAATTCAGTTTCTTTGCCGGCATGGATTCATAAGGCTCATTTGAGAACGATTGGATCCGGACATCTTACCTGGAAAATGGAAACCTTGTGTTGAAAAAACGTGGCATGCCGCCCTTGCATAAACCGATCTGAAATCTGACTTGCCCAAAAGCCGGTCGACACTTGATCATCCCATCCCCGTTGCCATCGGCATCCTCCGTAAACGTCACCCGCATCTGATGATCGCTGATCAAGCGCAGCTGCAAGACAAGTAACAGGGTGGTTCGCAAAACCCGCGTGACGCCCGGCGCCGGCAAGGGCTTCGATGCGGAGGACTTCGTGCTCAGGCTCAAGAGCCAGAAGGTGACACCCCACATCGCCATCAGCCAGCGCTGCCGCAAACGCATCAAGGAAAGCTTCGGCTGGGCCAAGACCATCGGCGGTGCCGCGAAGCTCAAGCTCAGGGGGCTGGCCAAAGCCAAGGGCTTCTTCGCATTCCGGATGATCGCCTACAACTTCATCAGGATACCAAAACTGCTGGCCCAAGCCGCCTGAGACATGCAAGAGCGCCGGAAAGAAAAGCAGAATACACACTCGGCAAGCAGCAGACGGCCCCAAGCCCGGCGCGCGAAAACGATCAGACTACGAAATCAGGACGGCGTTTGCGAGTTTTTCAGCAGCCTGTTGGGGCCTCCGGATATTTCTTGTAATATAGCCGGTAACTGAGTGTCTGGCGGTGTTGATGGAGCCATCGCCGGCTTCTGCGCAGCCATGTGCTGCATACGCTGTTGCCGCGGTCACCAGCGCAGACGCCTGCCGAGCCAAGCCGTTCATCGTGCAAGGATCGACGTTTCGGTGCATAAGTCGGAACATGAAAGCCACCAGCCTCACTCCGTCGCCCCTCGTTACCTTCCTCCAGCGCGCGCTGGAGGGGCATATGGATGGCTCGGCAGTGATCTACCGCAATCTTGCCAATGCCCTGCGGCTGGCTATCGCCGAAGGCGTGATCGGCCATGGCGCCCTATTGCCGAGCGAGCGGGATCTGGGCGAACTGGTGGGCATCTCGCGCACCAGCGTGCGCAAGGCGATGGACAGCCTTGTCGATGACGGTGTGCTCATCCGCCGCCAGGGCGCGCGCACAGCGGTGGCCGAACGCGTGGAAAAGCCGCTGTCGAGCCTCACGTCCTTTACCGAAGACATGCGCTCGCGTGGGCTTGAGCCTGGCATGGTATGGCTGTCGCGCGAGACGGGTGCCGCATCGCCCGCCGAAACCATGGCACTCAATTTGTCAGTGGGCCAGCAGGTCTGCCGCCTGCGCCGCTTGCGTACCGGCAATGGCAAGCCCATGGCCATTGAAAACGCGGTCATTCCCGTCAGCTTCCTGCCCGATCCGGATGAGGTGACTTCTTCGCTATACGATGTGCTGTCGCTTCGCGGCTGCCGGCCGGCGCGGGCGTTGCAGCGCTTGCGGGCCGCCAATGCAAACGCCGATGACGCAAAACTATTGGGGCTCGATATCGGTGCGCCGCTGCTGGTCGCCGAGCGGCGCTGCTTTGCGAAAGACGGTCGGCCGGTTGAATTCACTCAAACGCGCTATTGCGGCGACCGCTATGATTTCATCGTCGAGCTTCGTCAAGCCGACACCGTTTAACTACCAGTACAATGCCAGTTCATCTAATTTCATGTCAGACAAGCTGACTTGTTGCGAACTGGTTTGATTGTGTGTACCAGTCGTCTTGCAGATTGGTGGGATGCGCAGTGACGAGGCCAACCGTCAACATCGCGGGATCGTTGATCGTTTCCTGCCAACCGGTGCCCGGCGGCCCGCTCGACCGGCCCGAGATCGTGGTCGGGTTCGCGCTTGCGGCACTGGCGGGCGGGGCACGTGGTTTGCGGATTGAGGGTGCGCGCAATGTGGCGGCGGTTCGCGCGGCGACCTCAGCGCCGATCATCGGTCTCATCAAGCGCGATTTTGCAAGTTCGCCGGTGCGCATCACGCCACTCCTTGAGGACGTGGCGTCGCTCGCCGTGGCGGGCGCCGATATCATTGCCTTTGACGCAACGGATCGTGCAAGGCCCGCCGCTGCGGCCGATCTCTGCGCCGCTGTCCGCCGGGCCAGGAAAATCGCCATGGCGGATATTGCAACCCTGCAAGAGGCGCGAGCGGCCATTGCATTTGGCGCCGAATTCATCGGCACGACCTTGGCGGGATACACCGGCGGTCCGGAGCCCGACGATCCTGACCTCGCCTTGCTCGCCGCCGCCATTGCGCTGGGCCATCCGGTGATCGCCGAAGGCCGCATCCGCACACCCGCACAAGCCGTGCACGCCATGCGAGCGGGCGCCCATGCGGTTGTCGTCGGATCGGCGATTACGCGGCCTGAGCATATCACCGGCTGGTTCGCCGATGCCATCACGCAAGCCATGGCGAAGGCCGCCGCGCAATGACCAGCACGCTCGCAATCGACATCGGAGGAACCAAGACGCTCGTCGCCCTGGTCGATGGCATGCGGATTATTGACGTGGAAGAAACCGCAACCCGGCGCGGCGGCGATCCTGTTCAATGGTGCGACGACATCGCGACGTGCGCACGAAAGTGGAACGGTGCATTTGAAACCGTCGGCGCCGCGGTCACCGGCGTCATCGCGGCGGGCCGCTGGTCGGCGCTCAATCCCGAAACGCTTGACATCCCAAACGGCTTCCCGCTTGCCGATGAGTTGACCGGGCGGATCGGCAAGCCGGTCACCTGCTTCAACGATGCGCAGGCCGCCGCCTGGGGCGAGCACGCCTTCGGTGCCGGCGAACGGCGCGATCTGGTGTTTATCACGATCTCGACGGGCATCGGCTGCGGCGTCGTCATCAACGGTAAATTGCTCACCGGCCGGGGCGGCCTCGGCGGCAGCGCGGGACTGATCCGCTTGAGTGTTGCACCGGATGCAAAGCCTGTCGAAGCCCTGGCCGCAGGCCGATTTTTCCGCGCCGCCGCGCGCCATGCCGGGCACGATTCAGATGCCAAGGGCGTCTTCGCTGCGTCTGCCATAGGCGAGAGCTGGGCCCGTGCCATCATCGCACAATCGGCCGATGCCGTCGCTGCAGTCTTGCACAACATGCAACTGCTGTTCGACCCGCCCATAATTGTTGTGGGCGGCGGCATTGGCCTAGCGCCCGGATATGCCGAACAGCTCAATTTGCGGCTTGCGGAACACCCGCCGGCGCAAAGACCCGAGATCCGCCTCGCGGTTCTCGGCAAGTACGCCGGTGTCATCGGCGCCGCCGATCTCGCACAACGCTTATCAAAACACTAGGGAGGATACCATGACGCGCCTGAAATCCTTGCTTGCCGGAGCCGCGATGTTCGCGGGCCTCGGCCTTTCATCGGCCTTGGCTGAGGTCACTGTTCTCGGCTGGCCCGGCGGGCCGGAAGAAGAGGCGCTCCGCAAAGCCGCCGAAGCCTACAACGGCAGCGCCGCCGATGCGGACAAAGTGAAGCTCATTTTCTTCAACCGCGACGGCTTCTTCGACAAGCTCGCCGCCGATCTCGCCGCGGGCTCAAAAGAATTCGACATGAATCTGCTCGCCACCTACGCCATCGGCCGCTACGCGCCCTTCATGGATCCGATCGAGCTTCCGGCCGCTTCCAAAGACGTGTTCAGCGACAAGGTTCTCGCCACCATGCAGTTTGGCGGCAAACAATATGGCGTGCCCACCGATCTCTCTTTGCACTTCATGTACTACCGCAAGGACCTCACCGATCAGCTGATGTCCGATGCGGCGTGGAAAACCCGCTATGGCGAGATCAGCCAGAAGTTCATGGGCAAGGCCATGGCACCTAAGGATCCGGACCAGTGGACCTGGGATGACTGGATGGCCACGGCGCTCTTTTTCACCAAGGAGATCAACCCCGACAGCCCGACACGCTATGGTTCCGTGTTGCAAATGAAGAACCTCCTGTTCAACATGATGGTGTGGCATTCCACGGCGCGTTCGCAAGGCGGCGACTGGATGGATGCGAGCGGCAAGATCACCGTCGACAGCCCGGCCTTCCGGACAGCACTTGAGCTTTACAAGAAGCTCTTCGATGCCGGTGCTTCTCCCAAGGATTCGACAACCTACGAATATGCCGAAGCCAATGCCGCCTTCGGCGCGGGCCAGGCGGCGAGCATGCTGCAATGGAACGCGGCGTTCGGCGATCTCGACAACAAGGAAAAGAGCCCGGGCTCGGCGGGAAAAATCGGAACCGTGGCACCGCCCGCCGGACCCGCCGGCCGCTTCACCCACATCCACGGCCTTGGCCTTGGCATCAACAAGGCGTCCGAAAACAAGGAGGGCGCGATCAAGTTCATGAATTGGCTCGCCAGTGCGGAAGCCATGGAGCTCTATGCCAATGCAGGCGGCTCGCCTGCTCTGACAGAAGGGTTGGTGGCCAAGGTCAGCGCCGCGCGGCCTGATCTCGTCAAGCTTGGCCAGTTCGCAGGCAGCTACGGTTTCGTGATGAACGGCGGCACCTCGGCCAAGGCCTTGCAGATCTATGAGCTGCAAGCGAAAGAATTCACGGCTTATTGGAGTGGCACGAAATCGCTCGATGAAGCGCTTGCGGCGACGGCCGCCGGCATGGCTGAATTGCTGAAGTAACCAGCGCCGCGTGCTCCTCCGGACCAAGGCGGAGCACGCCGCAGGACAGACGTGACATGCAGCGGCGCAAGACCATCGAAGGTTACTACCTGATTGCGCCGCTGGCCGCTTTCCTCATAGCGCTGCTGGGTTTTCCGCTCGCCGTCGATCTCGTCTATGCGGTCTCCGATGTCAGCTTCGAGAACATCCGAGCGCCGGTGCTGTCGGGATTTGGCAACTATGCGAAGGCGCTCGCCGATCCGGAATTCTGGCAGGCTGCCTGGTTTTCCCTGCGCTTCGGCTTGATCGTATCTTCAATACAGCTCGCCGCCGGCCTCGGCCTTGCAATTTTCCTGGCTCCGTTGCTGGCCCGGCACCCGTGGCTTGTCGCCTTTCTCATGTTGCCGATGATGGTGGCGCCGGCTCTCGTCGGCCTGATGTACCGGCTCATCCTCCACGAATTCGTCGGCGTCGTACCATACTATCTATTGGCATGGTTCAATGATTTTCCATCCTTCCTCGGCAAGGACAATGCCTTCACCACCCTGGTCACCATCGAGACGTTGCAATGGACGCCCTTCGCGCTGTTGATACTTCACGCCGCCTATTCGGCGATCTCCCCCGATATCCGCGAAGCGGCAGCGCTCGATGGCGCGTCTGGCATGCGCCGCCTGCTCGCCATTGACCTGCCGCTCATGGCACCCGCCATCGGCGTCACTTTCTTCATCCGCTTCATCGACAGCTTTCGCGTCTTCGATAATATCTACACGCTGGTGGGCGCGGGCGCCGGCGGCTCCACCACATCGATGAGCATCTACATCTATCAAGCTTTCTTCAAGACTGGCAACATCGGCCTGGCGGTTGCGGCTTCCATGCTGCTGCTCGCGGCGTCCTTTGCCGTGCTCTATGCTGTCAATCATCTCACCGCGCGAAAGGCCGCGTCATGAGCAAGCAGTTGGTTCATGCCCTGCGCTGGCTGGTCTTCGCCGTGGCCGTGCTGGCCATGAATTTCCCGGTGATCTCGACACTTGTCACATCCTTCAAGAGCGATGGCGAGATTTCGAGCAACGCTTCCCTATGGATCAATCAGCCGACACTTGCCAACTATGCGGCCATCTTCAACATGGCCGACCGTTTCGATATCCTGCATTTCCTCGCCAACAGCCTGATCGCTTCGGGTCTTGGCTCGGCGCTGGCGATCTTCCTGACGTTTCCGGCCGCCTATGCCATGGTGCGCTTCGGCACGGCGAAGTCATGGCTCATGCCGCTTGTCGTCAATCTGCGCGCCATTCCGCTGATTATTTTCGCCATTCCGATCTATCTCATGTACCAGCAGGTTTCCCTGCTTGACACGCGCTTTGGCCTGGCGCTCATCTTGTGCCTCGTGAACATTCCTCTGGCGCTGGTGCTTTTTTCGACGGCCATCGCAGAGCTGCCAACGGAGATTGAAGACGCCGCCCGCGTCGATGGCGCCACAACGATCAAGCTGCTGCTCCATGTCATTGCGCCAATGTCGCTGAACGTGGTGGCCGCGACGGCGGTTCTCGCCTTCATCTATTCCTGGAACGAGTTCCTTTTCGGCTTGATGCTGACCACGACCTCCGCAACCCCGGTGAGCGTCGGCGCGTCGTTCTTTTTCGCAGCCTCCGGCGGCGGCGTGCGCTGGGGCGTCGCGGCTGCCGTCATGATCCTCGCCACCTTGCCGCCGTTGTTTCTCGGCCTCTTCATGTACAGCCAGATCGGCAAGTCCATGACCGCCGGCGCTGTCAAAGGGTGAATTGGAGGTGTGCCATACTTGAAGCGTTCAAGTCCGGAGACCTGAAAATGTTCGCCGCGATGAAAGACCAAAACGACCTGATACTTCCGCCGATTGACTCCTTTCCCGAGCTGTTCCACTAAATCGGTTTGGTAAACCCATTACGGAGTGCGATTGTTCAAGAGGCCGGCCATAACCGATGCCGCGTGGCGGGTGGAAATGTTTCGCGCCGCCGTTTCAGGCTGGCTGAATGGCAGCATGCAGCTTCTGGAGAGGCATGTTGAGCGCCGCTCCGTTGGCGCACCTCGTCAAGACATCGGGCCTTCCATCCGGGCCCCAATCCATCGTACCGCGGGAATAATCCCACAGGCGATTAACCAGGGAGAGTGACATGCAATGCTTTAATCGTAGAAGCCTGCTTTCGGCGGCGGCCTGTACAGCGCTGGCGCTGATGGGCGGACTGGCGGCGGCCCAGGAAAAGCCGACATTCGCGCTCATTCAAATCAATCAGCAGGCCCTGTTCTTCACGCAAATGAACGAGGGCGCGCAGAAGGCCGCCGATGCAGCGGGCGCCAATCTCGTCATCTTCAACGCCAACAACGATCCGGCGGCGCAGAACAATGCGATCGAGACCTACATGCAGCAAAAGGTCAACGGCCTCATCGTCGTCGCCATCGATACCAATGGCATCATGGCGGCGGTGAACGCCGCCGCCGCCGCGGGGATACCGGTTGTGGCGATCGATGCCGTGCTGCCTGCCGATGGCCCGCAGAAGGCGCAGATCGGCGTCGACAATGAGGGTGCCGGTCGGATGATTGGCGAGCACTTTTTGAAAGTGATGAAGGACGGCATGGGCGGCAAGGCCAAGCTTGGCGTTGTTGGCGCGCTGAATTCCACCATCCAGAATATCCGCCAGAAGGGTTTCGAGGATGTGGTCAAGGCGGACAGCAATGTGGCGATGGCCGGCGTGGTCGACGGCCGCAACGTGCAGGACAGCGCGCTTGCCGCAGCCGAGAACCTCATCACCGCAAACCCCGATCTGACCGCCATCTACGCCACCGGCGAACCGGCGCTGCTGGGGGCGGTGGCCGCCATCGAGAGCCAGGGCAAGCAGGGCCAGGTGAGACTCGTCGGCTGGGACCTCACGGCTTCCGCCATCAAGGGCATCGATGGCGGTTATGTCGTCGGCGTGATCCAGCAGGATCCGGGCGGCATGGGTGCGGCGGGTGTTGATGCGCTGATGAAAATCCACGGCGGCGGAACGGTCGAGAAGAACATCTCGGTGCCGGTCACCATCGTCACCAAGGACAATGTCGAGCCCTATCGCGCCGTCTTCAAATGACAGCGAGCATGCGGAGCGAGGCGGCGCAAACCGCCTCGCACTTCAGTTCAACGCACGGGCCGCGCGTTATGATGCGCGGCATCAAGAAGCGCTTCGGCTCCATCGAAGCATTGCGCGGCGTCGATCTCGATCTGATGCCGGGGGAATGCCTTGGCCTGGTTGGCGACAATGCAGCCGGCAAGTCCACCCTGACGAAAGTGCTGTCCGGCGCCTATGTGGCCGATGAGGGGACAATCGCCATCGATGGCGCGCCCGCAGGCTATCGCACGCCGGCCGAAGCGCGGCGCAGCGGGATAGAGATGGTTTATCAGGACCTTTCCTTGTGCGACACCATCGATGTGGCCGGAAACCTGTTTCTTGGGCGCGAGAAATTCGCCGGCGCGCCGGCATTCGGCTTCCTCGCCAAACGCCAGATGGCGGACGCGGCACGGCGTATGCTGGATGCGCTTGAAATCAACATTCCCAACATGTCGGCATTGGTGGCGCAGCTCTCCGGCGGGCAGCGCCAAGCCATCGCCATCGCCAGGGCGGCGGCTTTCGATCCCCGGGTCCTGATCATGGACGAGCCCACCTCGGCACTCGCCGTGGCCGAGGTGGAGGCGGTGCTCGCGCTGATCCAGCGCCTCAAAGCGCGCGGCGTCTGTGTCGTGCTGATCACCCATCGGCTCCAGGATCTCTTTCGCGTCTGCGACCGCATTGTTGTCATGTATGAAGGAACGAAAGTGGCGGAGAGGCCGATTGCCCAGACCGACCTCACCGAAATCGTGAAACTCATTGTCGGCGAAGGCCATGCAGCGAAGCGCGGAGCGGCTTCATGACTGGTTATAGCAACAGGCCCGGCGCCTCGCCGCGCGCCGATTTTCTCGCGGCCCATGCCCAGGTGCTTTCCATCGCGGCTTTCTTTCTGCTGTGTTTCGTTTTCTTCTCGCTCGGCAGCGATGCGTTTTTTTCTGCTGGCAACTTTCTCAATCTGCTGCGCCAGTCGGCGCCGATGCTGATCGTCGCGGTGGCGATGACTTTCGTGATCACCACTGGCGGCATCGATCTTTCGGTGGGGTCGACGGTCGCGCTGGTGAACGCGCTCGCTGCCATTCTGCTCCAGGCGGGAATTCCCTGGCCGGTTGTCATCCTGGCACTGTTGGGCGCCGGAGCGGCAACCGGCGCGGCGCAAGGCTGGTTCGTGGCGTCCCAGGGCATTCCTGCCTTCATCGTCACCCTGGCCGGTCTTTCAATACTGCGGGGTGTCGCCTTGCTGATGACGCAGGGCTTCTCGATTCCAATCGCCCCCGACAGCCTGTTTGTCCAGATCGGGCGCGGCTGGCTCATGGGCATTCCGTTTCCGGCGGTCATCGCCGTCATCTCGCTCGCCGCGGGGTTTGCCGCCTTGAATCTCATGCAATTCGGCCGCCACGTTGTGGCCATCGGCGCCAACGCTGAGGCGGCGCGCCGCGCCGGCGTGCCGGTGAAGTGGCGGCTCATCATGTGTTACGTGCTGAGCGGTCTCGCCGCCGCCATCGCCGGCATCATCATTGCCGCGCGCCTTGGCTCGGGCTCGTCGAACGCGGCGGTGGGATTTGAGCTTGATGTGATCGCCGCGGTGGTGCTGGGAGGCACGTCGCGCATGGGCGGCAAGGGCACGATCATCGGCACGGCGCTTGGCGCCTTGACGATCGCCGTCATCGGCAATGGCCTGATCCTCTCGCATGTGTCGCCGTTCTTCACCCAGATTGTCACAGGCATCATCATTCTCGTGGCGATCTGGCTCAACACCCGGGTCTTCGCGAGGCTCGCCACGCCGGTGCGCAAATCATGAGAGGAGGTGCCGCATGATGGAACTGGCAGAGGCGCATACCGGATCCGGAAAAGTCATGACGGTGCTGGGCGCCATTCCGGCGGCCCAAATGGGCATCACCCTACCGCATGAGCACATCCTCAACGACTGCCGCTGCTGGTGGCACAAGCCCGCCGAAGCAAGCCGCAAGCATCTCGCCGATGGCCCGGTCCACATGGGGATCATCGGCGAGCTGCGCATGGATCCCTTCGTCAACCTGGACAATTGTACGCTCGATGACGAAGCCCTCGCCATCAAGGAACTCGCCGCGTTCAAGGCGGCGGGAGGGGCAACGGTCGTCGATCCAACCTGCCGTGGGATCGGCCGCAATCCGCAGGCGCTGGTGCGCATCGCTGAAGCAACCGGCCTCAACATCGTCATGGGTTCGGGATATTATCTTCAATCCTCGCATCCGCCGGAACTCGCCGGCATGTCGATTGACGGCATCGCCGATGAAATCGTCGCCGAAGCGCGCGATGGCGTTGGCAGTAGCGGGGTCAAGATCGGCCTGATTGGCGAGATTGGTGTTTCGGGCGATTTCACTGCGGATGAAGAGAAATCCCTGCGCGGCGCGGCGCGCGCGCAGAAGCGCACCCAGCTGCCGCTCATGGTGCATCTCCCCGCCTGGTACCGCCATGCCCATCGTGTGCTTGACATCGTGGCGGAGGAGGGTGGCAACATCCGCCACACGATCCTCTGCCACATGAATCCCTCAGGCGGCGATGTTGGCTATCAGACGTCGCTCGCCAAGCGGGGAGCCTACATCGAGTATGACATGCTCGGCATGGACTACTGGTATGCCGACCAGCAGGTGCAATGCCCCTCGGAAGAGGAAAACGCCCGTGCCATCGCCGGGCTCGTCGCGGCGGACCATGGCGGCCGCCTGCTGCTTTCCCAGGATGTGTTTCTCAAGATGATGCTCAGCCATTATGGCGGTTTCGGCTATGCCTATGTGCTCAACCATTTCGTGCCGCGCCTCAGACGGCACGGCGTAACCGAAGCCGCGATAACCGCCATGCTAATCGACAATCCGCGCAGTGTTTTCGACGCTGCCGGGCTTTCCGGGAGGGTTCGATGAAGAAGAATGTCTTGTTGGTGGGCGAAAGCTGGGTCAGCTCGGCAAACCACACCAAGGGCTGGGACACATTTTCAAGCGTCACGTTCCACCTTGGCGCGGAACCGCTTGTCGATGCGCTGAAGGATAGTCCCTTCGAGCTCACCTATATGAAGGCCCACGAGGCGGCGTCGGAGTTTCCGCTGACGCTCGATGGCCTGAAGCGCTTCGATGCCATTCTGTTGTCAGACATTGGTTCAAACACCCTGCTGCTTCATCCCGATGTCTGGCTTCATGGCAAGACCGTTCCCAACCGGTTGTCGCTGATCAGGGACTATGCCGCGGCCGGCGGCGGGCTGATGATGATCGGCGGATATTTTTCGTTCCAGGGCATCGACGGCAAGGCCCGCTGGCACAAGACGGCCGTTGAGGCGGCGCTGCCGGTCACCTGCCTTTCTTATGACGACCGGCTTGAGGCGCCGGAAGGAATCGTGGCGGAGGTGGTGATGCCGTCGCACCCGATCGTCGCGGGGCTCGGCCAGCCGTGGCCGGCGCTGCTTGGCGTCAACGAAGTGATGCTCAAGACCAGCGCCGATGTGGAGTTGATCGCGCGGCTGCCCGCCGCCCAGGGCGGCCATCCGCTGTTGGTTGCCGGAAGCCACGGAAAGGGGCGCACCTTGGTGTGGACCTCCGATATCGGCCCCCATTGGCTGCCAAACACCTTCGTCTCCTGGCCGGGTTACAAGAAGCTGTGGACCCAGGCGCTGGCCTGGCTGACGCGATCTTGAGGTTCCCATGCTGGTGGTTCTTGGCAATGCGTGTAGGGATGTCACTTTCCGGGTAGCAGCATTGCCAGAACCCGGTGAGACGCTCAACGCGCTTGAGACTGTGAGCGGCCTGGGCGGCAAGGGCCTCAATCAAGCCGTTGCGGCGGCACGGACAGGAGCCATCGTCCGGCTGGTCGCCGCAATTGGTAATGACGCAGCCGCGGCAAGCATCCGCGCTGCCCTTGACGCTGAAAACATGACGGACCAGGGCCTCATCGAAAAACCAGGCGATACCGACCTCTCGGCAATCATTGTCGCAAGCGGCGGGGAAAACATCATCGTGACGAACGCGGCGCAGGCCGCAGGTCTCGCAATCAACGACATTGCAGAGGTCCTGCGGCTTGAACGCGATGACGTGCTGCTTCTCCAGGGCAATCTTTCCGCCGAGGCCAGCACCTATGCGGTGCGGAGGGCAAAAGCCGCAGGCGCCAAAGTGGTGTTCAATCCGGCGCCCTACCAGGCGTGGTGCAAATCCCTCGCGCAAGATGTTGATGTTCTCATTCTGAATAGTGTTGAACGCGAACGCTGGTCGGACGCTGATGATCTCGACGTGCCGCTTGCCATTGTGACCTGCGGACCAAGGGGATGTTTGATGAAACGTGGCCGGGAACCGTCTGAACGATTTGGCGCCCCCCTCATGAACGCCAGAGACGCCACGGGTGCGGGAGACATATTCGCCGGCGTCTTCACGGCGTCCTTGGGTAGAAGCGGTGATGCGCCCACTGCGGTCCGTCTGGCGCTTGCGGCAGCGAGTGACTCTGTCACGCGGCCGGGCGCTTTCGCATCGATTCCCAGCCGTGAGGCGCTTGCCCGCATGCAACGTGAACTCGCCTGATGGTTCAGGACCTGCTCACTGCCGCCGCCGTGCGCCAAGCGGCCGTGCGCATGCTCGAAGATGGGCGGGCCGGGCGGCTCCTGCATTGGCGGCTGGACGAAGGCGCGCTGCCGGAAATCGCCGGGCTGGTGGCCCGCATCACGCGCCAGAATTACCCGGATCTCAGGATTCCGTTTCACGCGCGCTGGCGGCATTTCAGCGTGGGAGGAGTTGACCGCTGGGAGACGCTGTCTGCAACACTGCCTGCGGCCGCGACTGCGGAACGCCTGCGCCGCGCCTTCGACCTCGTCATCATGTCGGTGCTGGTCGATGCCGGGACTGGCGGCGCCTGGAGCTATGCCGACGGTGCGACGCAGAGCCGTCTTTCGTCGTCCGAGGGATTGGCGCTGGCATCACTGGATCTCTATCGCATGGGCGTGGCGAAAGCGCCGGGCCATGCACTCGAGGCGAAGTGGCTCGCCGCCTTGGACGCGCGTGATTTCGAAGCGGCATTTCAGGTCCGCGGTGGCAATCCATTGAGCGGCGTCAAGGGCCGCGTTTCGCTCTTGAACCGGCTTGGCCAGGCCTGTCTTGCGCGTCCGGAGATCTTCGCGGCCCATGGCCCCGCGCGTCCAGGCGGACTTGCCGATGCCATCGTCAGACATGCTGAAGGTGGAGTGATTGCGGCGGGCACGATTCTTGAGCTCGTGCTCGATGCATTAGGGACGATCTGGCCTTCACGGGTGGCGTTGAACGGCATCGCGCTTGGCGATTCATGGATCTATGCGCCATGGGGGGAGGGTGCTTCGCCTCACTCCATCGTGCCGTTTCACAAACTCTCGCAGTGGCTCACCTACTCGCTCATCGAACCGCTCCAACATGCCGGTGTCATCGTAACCGACATCGGCCAACTCACCGGCCTTGCCGAATATCGCAACGGCGGCCTGTTTGTGGATGGCGGCGCCTTGCAGTTGAAACATGTGGCAGATGCCGCGCGGGCCTACGGACCCGACTCAACCCTGGTGATCGAATGGCGGGCCATGACCATTGCCTTGCTCGATGTCCTCCACCCCATCGTTGCCATGGAGCTTGGCATGGGGCTCGCGGAATTCCCCTTGGCGCGAATGCTGGAAGGAGGCACCTGGGCGGCGGGCCGCTACATCGCCAGGCAACTGCGCCCGGATGGGCGTCCGCCAATTGCCATCACAAGTGATGGCACGGTATTTTGATCAGCCGGAATTGAGCGGGCAGGTGCGGGAAACCGGTGGGCCGCAAGCGCTCCGCTTTCAACTCGCCGGCCGGCCATCTTTCCAGGCCACTGCGTCCGCCTTGCAGGCCGCGTAGTTCGCATCAGGCGCCGGACCCATGAGCAGGATGGCGGCGATGCGGCGGATCATTTCGGAGACATAGGCGGCTTCGTCAGGCGTGAGGGCGCGGCCCAGAACGGCGTGCTCGCGGTAACTCAGCCATTTCTTGATCACCCGATAGCCGCCCAGCGAATAGGCCCACACCTTCTCGGGCACATTGGCCCACCAAGCATCGGTGTTGATGTGGACGTCCAGCGTTACGGAGCCAAGCAGCGCGAAAACCTCGTCCGCGCCAAGCCCAAGCGCCGCGCCTTCCTCGGCAAGGGCGGCGCGCTCGGCGTTGGTATAATCGCGGGTGTTGGCCATCCCGCCACCACATGGTTTTCCCTGTCACGTTGATATCAGCGAGTTCGAGGCTCTTCTTTCCGCTCTTGGCTGGAAGGCCAAGAGTCCTGAGCCCGCATGACAGCCGCGCGCCGGCGCTCCCGCGCACTCATCGTCAAAACATCCCCACCCAAAACAATCCCCCCTCGCAAAGCTAAAAGGGGACATTCTCATTTTGCACAAAAGGGACATTCTCATTGTGCGCTAACACGGCGCCGCTCATCGTTGACAGGTCGCGCAGCCCGCGCGATGCTGGCCGGGGCTTCAATCTGTGGAACGAGGTCAAAGCCGCGATCTGACCGGTCTACTGACTTATCTCGTCACTCACTGCGGGCGGTGGCGCATGAGCACAGCCAGCACGCGCTAAAGTTCTGCCGCCCGCCGTTCGACAGGATTAACCATCGTGAAAATCACCGACATCGACGTTCATGTGTTGCTGGCGCCGGATATGGACCAGGGCAAGACGTCATCCGCACAGGATGATCTTGTGGTCATCATACACACCGACGAAGGCGTTTCCGGCATTGGTGAATCCGATGTCAATCCATGGATGGCGAAGGCGGCGCTGACGGCGCCGGGCACGCACACGATGGGTTTGTGCATCCGCGATCTTTTGATCGGGCAAGATCCCTTCGATATCGCGGGACTTTGGGACCGCATGTACAAAGGCACTGCCATGAACGGCCGCCGCGGCGTGGTGATCCATGCCATGGGTGCCGTCGACATGGCGCTCTGGGACTTGAAGGGCAAGGCGCTTGGCAAGCCGGTGTGGCAATTGCTGGAGGGTGGTGCTGGCCGTCAGGAGGTTTACCCCTATGCCTCGCTGTTGCCGGAGGGCGATTCTTTCGAAGAATATCGCGATGCGCTGGTGGCCAATGCCGAGAAGGCCAAGGCACTTGGTTTCCGCGCCATGAAGGCCGAGGTCATCATGAATGGCCCTTACGCGCATAGTGGCATCCGTGAGAGTTATGACAAGCATACCGAGGTGGTTGCCGCGGTGCGCAAGGCGCTGGGCCCGGATGTGACCTTGATGGTCGATGTGGGCTATCTCTGGCCAGATTCGAAAAGCTGCCTTGAGATCATCAAGGACTGGAAGGAGTTCGATCTGTTCTTTGTCGAAACCCCGGTCTGGTCCGATGACACGGAGGGCCTGCGTGAGGTTTGCGAACAGGCGCCGATGCCCATCGCAGTTGGAGAATGGCTGGCCACGCGCTGGGAGTTCAAGGAATTGATGGATCTGGGCAAGGTGCAGGTGGCGCAGCCCGATGTGGGCCGGGTCGGCGGCCTTTCGGAAGCAAAGATCGTCTGCGACATGGCAAAGGAACGCGGCGTTACCATCGTGCCGCATTGCTGGAAAACGGCCATCTCGATTTCGGCTACGGCGCATCTGGCTTTCAACACGCCGCATTGCGCCTTCATCGAGTATCTGCCGCAGGAGCTTTGCTTCGAGACATTGCGCAAGCAACTCGCCCATGAAGATCTGTCGATGAAAAATGGCGCAATCCCCCTGCCAACGCGGCCCGGATTGGGCGTGGAGGTCGATTTCGATGCCCTCCGGCGCTATACAGTTGCCTGACGCGCGCCGCCCGCTCATCCCCCGAGAGTTGACAGACATGACACGCTCCAACGTCAATGCCCAAACGATGATGCATACGCTTTCGCCATCGCTCAGCGGCGCTGCGCCAAGACTGAAAATCACCGATGTCATCTGCCATGTGCTGCTCGCCCCCGACTTCGACCCGAGCTTCACTTCCTCCGCGCAGGATTCGATTGTTGTGGTGACCCTTCACCGAAATTGCAACCTCGACGAGATAGCGCGCCATGCCGGAGAGGCTCATCGCAACGCCATGACCCGGCGCCGATGGCGGGGACACTTCGCCAATGGCATCCGGCGCCAAATGGGTCTCGGTCATGTCCCCCGCAGCCGGTTTTGGCGCGAGGGGGTATTCGCAGATGACGTGACCTTCGAGTCCCGCATACCCATGCCATGGGCCTAAATGAGATTGTTGTTGGCGCCGATCCCGCGGACGTCGAAGGGCCCTGGGAGCGAATGTACGATCTCACCAGTTACTACGGCAGGCGGGGCGTTGTCATTCATGCGATCTCTGCCGTCGATATCGCCCTGTGGGACTTGCGCGGCAATGTTCAGGGCAGGAGTGTTGGCGAATTACTTGGCGAACGCCGGCGTGACCGTTGCGCGTGCATCCGGCCGCTGTCCGGCCATCGGCAAGAAGTCATGCGGAACTGTCTTGTCACCGCCGGGGATTTTGGACCTTGATCTGACATGCCGGACGAACGTATTCTAACTTTCTCGATGCGGTTGAGGGCCATTGGCCAGAACTGTGTCGCGCAGACACGCATCACGGAGATGAGGTTTCATGCCGGCCAATCGCAATAGCCTCGCGTTGACCAATCTGGGCTTCGTCTTCGATCACCCGGAAGCCGTGGCCTGGGGGCCCGACGGATATGCCTACGCCGGCGGCGAGTTGGGCCAGCTCTATCGCTATTCCTTGCAAGGCGGCGAATTGGAAGAGGTCGCCCGCGCCCCTGGCGGATTCCTTCTCGGCCTTGCCCATGATGGGCAAGCCAACACCTATGCCTGCGACGAGCGATTGGGATGCGTCCACAAGATCACGCCGGACGGCAAGATCACTCTGTATTCGAACGGCAATGCGAAACAAAAAATGCGCATTCCGAATTATCCCGCGTTCGATGATGGCGGCAATCTCTATGTCTCGGATTCGGGAAGCTGGGGTGAGCGCGATGGCGTCATCTGGAAGATCGCGCCAGGCGGGGAGGCCAAGATCTGGGACCGCCAGGCGAGCGGCTTCACCAACGGCATATGCCTGTCGGCGGATGGACGCTCCCTCTACGTCGTGGAATCCTCGCCACCGCTGATCTCGAAGATCGCGATCAACCCGGATGGCAGTGCTGGCGAACGCCGTGTTCTTGTCGAGTTGCCAAGGCAGGTTCCCGACGGCGTCGCTCTCGACGCTGACGGCAGCCTTTACATCAGTCTCTACAATCCAAACATCATTTATCGTCTTACCGCCGCCGGCGAGTTGCTCACGCTCTATGATGACTGGGAGCAACTGAAGCTGGTTGCTCCGACCAACATCGCCTTCGGCGGGCCGGACATGAAGACGTTGATTATCGCCAGCCTTTGCGGCCTGGCCGTTCACACTGCGCCAATGGCGGTGGCGGGCCTGCCGCTTCGCTATCCGGTCATTTGATCGCTGCGCCACCGTCCGGTTCAAGCGGACGTGACGTCCGGCATTGTCTACGCGCGCGCCTTCGCCCCGGGGCAAGCCGAATATCAAGGATTGGCTGACCGATGGAAGCTAGACCCAGCTGAGTTGGGCGAATGCGGCGGCGCTGCTCCGTGAGCAGAGTGACGAATGGGCGGTTCGATGGGCGCGCACCATGACCACAAGAGCAATTGCGCCCTTGAGCGGCGATCCCCTTCTCAGCGCGGCCAACGCAGGAGGCAGAGGTGAGCGTAGAGAGCCACACCACAATGCGTGACGTGATCGCGAGATTGAACTGACGACGCTTGCGCTGTGGCACGGCCGATCTGATAACATGGAAGTTTGACGGTATTGAGATTTCCATGGTTCAAGATTGTGTTTCGAAACTGGAGTTTACCGGGACAAGAGATAGTCGGGTGGGAGTGAAGGAAGCAGAGGCTGCCGTTCACTCCAGCAAGAATTGCACATCCTCTTCCGTCAACTTGGCGGTCGATGTGCTGTCCGCGTCTTCGCCCCACAGTGCTGCGGCCAGGGATCGCTTCTTGTCTTGCAGGACAAGAATCTTTTCTTCAATCGTGCCGCGGGCAATCAGGCGGTGGACGAAGACGGGTTTGGTCTGGCCGATGCGGTGGGCGCGGTCGATGGCCTGGGCTTCGACGGCGGGGTTCCACCATGGATCGTAAAGGATCACCGTGTCGGCGGCGGTGAGGTTCAAGCCCGTGCCGCCGGCTTTGAGGCTGACCAGCATCAACGGCACTTCGCCAGATTGGAAAGCCTTGACCGGGGCTTGCCGGTCCTTGGTGCTGCCGCGAATTTCACTGAACGCGATGCCGTGCTTGCCCAGTTCGGGCTTGATCAGATCCAGCATCGAAGTGAACTGGCTGAACAGGATCACCTTGCGTCCTTCGGCGAGGAGTTCGGGGACCATTTCCATTAGGCGGGAGAGTTTCGCCGATGATTCCGCCTTGGCGTCTTGTCCGGCCAGCAGACGCGGATCGCAACAAATCTGGCGCAGCTTCAACAAGGCATCGAGAAAGATGATATGGGAGCGCATCAAACCTACTCGTGCAATCTCTTCGCGCACCCGCTTCTGCATCAGCAGCCGCATCGATTCATAGAGTGCGGCTTGCGCGGTGCTGAGTTCAATCCATTCCGGAATTTCGGATTTGGCGGGCAGATCGCTTGCCACCTGGTCCTTGGTGCGGCGCAGCATGAAGGGGCGCAAGCGGCGCGCGAGGGTTCTTTTGGCGTCCGCGTCGTTGTCGCGTATGATCGGCCTGGCAAGATTGCGGTTGAACTGGTCTAGAGTGCCGAGCAGCCCCGGTGTCACCAGTTCCATCAGGCTCCAGGCATCGGTCAGCTGGTTTTCAACCGGCGTTCCGGTCATTGCCAGGGTTTGCGCGGCCTGCAATTGTTTGGCGGCCTTGAACCCGGCTGTCTTGGGGTTCTTGAGCATCTGCGCTTCATCGTGGATGATGAGGCTTAGCGGGTGTTGCTTCAACGTTTCGATGTCGCGGACCAGCAAGGGATAGCTGGTGAGTATCACATCTTGCGCGCCGATCTGGGGCTCGAGGGTCTTGCGCGAGGCTCCATGCCAGAGCAGCACCGTCAGTTTCGGCGCCAGCCGGGCCAGTTCGGCCTGCCAGTTGGGTAGCACCGATGTCGGGCAGACAATCAGAACCGGGTACTTGAGTGTCATCGCGGCCTTCAGCGTTGTAATATGGGCGAGGGCCTGCACCGTCTTGCCCAGTCCCATATCATCGGCCAACACGCCGCCAAAGCCGGCGCCGTGCAATGCCTGCAGCCAATCCAGCCCCTGTTGCTGATAGGGGCGTAACGCGGCGTTGAAGTTCGCAGGCAGTTTGCTGGGCTGCAACCGCAGTTGCGTCAGGGCCTTGGCCAGATTGCGCAACGGCTCGGCCCCGGTCCAGGGGATATGGACGCTGGTGCCGCTCTCGAAATCGGCAAGCGCCGCCAAATCGCGCGCCGGCAACCGGAGTTTTTCCGTGCCGATTTGATCGCGTGCGGCGATTTGCAACAGCATCTGCAGAACCGGCTTGATTTTCTCCATCGGCACGCGCGCGAGCTTGCCTTGGGCAACCTCTATCGAAAGTGATGCCGCGGAATGATCAAGCAGCGCCGCACCATATTGCTCGAGCATCCGGCGGAGCAGTGGCAAGATGTCGATCGACTTGCCGTCAATGCGGGCGCCCAGACGAATGTCAAACCAGTCGATGCCCGAGGGTTCGACAGCGAAACTCAAACTGTCCGGCTCAATCTCGACAAAGGCCAGCGACCAGCGCGGGGCATAGGCGATCCGCCAGCCGTCGGCTTGCAGATTTGGCACATGATCCTGCAAGATGTTGGCATAGTGCGAAGGCGTTGCGCCGATCTGCAGAACAAGATCCCAGGCCTGTGCAGTCTTGGCCTTGGCTTTGGAAAAAGTTCTGATGGGCTTTAATCCAAGTTTTGCCAGGCGCGCAAAGGCCTGCTTCTCCGCCGCCTGATCGCGTTGAAACTGGATGGCCGCATCCTCCTTCAACCGCAAGAGCAGTGTCTCCGCGGTGGCGTGGGTCACGGTGGTGCCTTTGTAGTCAAAGCTCAGGCGCGCGGAGGCGGTGGGGATTTTCATCGTGCCTGGCGCGTAGTACGATGCGCGACGGTCCAGGAAAATTTCCACAACCTCTTCCTTGAAGGTCAAGACCGGGGTTGGTTGGATCATCCCCAGATCGGTCAGGTTGGCGAGCGTGGGCGGCGGCACCGCGTTGCCCGCAATCTTGCTCCACTGACCGGCCAATGCCGAAACGGCGTGAAGCGGCACGGGCGGAATTCTGAGCAATCGTTCCGCTAGAGTGCTCTCGACTTCGGTTTCCACCCGATGTACCGCTCCCGTTTTTTCATCGATCAAAAGCGGCGGACTGAGCGCGAAAAGAGTAAGCCCGGGAGGTGCATCGGCAAGGCTCAACCGCAGTTCGCCACTGGCCACGGTCATCCATCGAAAGCCAGTGGGTTTGCTCTCGCTCCAGTGGAGTGCCGGCCCTTCAGGATTGCGCCAGCGCAGGCGCCCGGTGGGGATGGCCCGCTCCAGCCAGTTTGCACCGCCAATGCCTTTCGGCGTACCGCCCGCGACATCGCCCTGATATCCCGTTATCTGCTTTACCAGCCAAGCGTCCATTGGAGTTGGTAGCGCGTATGTCCATGATTGGTCATAACGGTTGGCTTCACGCCACGTTGGCTTGCCATTGGTTGGGGGCTGCTTGACCCAGACTTGAATCGACATGTCATGTGGCATCGCCGGTGCGGGCGACGGCATGGACTGCCCCTTTTGCAACTTGACCGGATACAAAAGGCGCGGCGTCACCACATAGGCAATTTCAGTGGCGGCAGCTTTCGTTGCCGGTCGTTGTGCCTGTGCCTCTGTCAGCCAGGAGAACAAGGGCTGCGGCAGGGGCGGCGGCACTGCAGGCGGTGGCGGCTTCGCGTGGGCAAGCGTGCGGCTTGCCGCAAGTTCCACAGTGGGCAGCTGTTGGCTGCGGGCCGCAAACAGAACAGCCGCGCAATGCTTGCAGTCCGTGCCGACAGGGCAAGAGCAATCGGCAAACCAACTCTCATCGTGGTTGTCGGTGCCGAAGGAAATGAGCACGTCATACGGCTGCCGCCGGCTGCCCTGCACATGCGCGGATATCTCATCCATCAACGGATCGATCTTGAGTTTGGTCACACGGCCCTGCCGCCAATAGCTCTCGCCCGCGCGGACCATGTTCGTGGTCTGGATCATATCGTCAATCAGGGTGTCGGTGATGTCAGGGATCATGATGCCGGGCCGCAATTGCCTGAATGCTGTTCTACAGTCCAGCATGCGAATCGCCTATCTGGCAGTTGAAGTACATTTCAGGCTTGACACGATACCGACCGGTTGGTATGTAATCTCTTATGAAAGCTCAACCCCACCATGACGCCCGCCTGAGGCTACTCAGTGCCGCCTTCAAAGTGATCCGCGAGAAGGGTTATTCATCAACCCGGGTGGATGACATCTGCATGGAGGCCGGCCTCACCAAGGGTGGTTTTTTCCATCATTTCAAAGGCAAGGAATACTTCGCCGTTGCCGCCGCGCAACACTGGTCGGAGATGACGGGCGGGTTTTTTGCTTCCGCTCCCTATCATCTGTTGCCCGATCCGCTTGACCGGGTGCTGGGCTACGTCGATTTCCGCAAGGCCATTTTGCGCGGCAACGTTGCGGAGTTCTCATGCCTTGTGGGCACCATGGTACAGGAGGCCTACGGCAGCAGTCCGGCCATCCGGGAGGCCTGCGATGCTTCGATCTCCGGCCATGCGGCGGCGGTTGAGAAGGACATCGCAGCCGCCAAAGCCCTCTACGCGCCTGAAGCCGCCTGGTCGCCCGCCAGCCTGGCGCTGCATACCCAAGCGGTGATCCAGGGCGCCTTCATCCTCGCCAAGGCCAAGCAGGGGCCGGGGATCGCGGCGGATTCGATCGACCACCTTCGGTGTTACATCGAACTGCTTTTCAATCGCAACAGCACAGGGAGAAACAGCGATGACCACCGAACGCCATGAACTCAGCCTGACGCGCCTTATCGCTGCGCCGCGCGCCGTGCTCTATCGCTGCTGGACGGAACCGGAGCTGGTGAAGCAATGGTTCACGCCGAGGCCTTGGACGTCGCCGGTGGTCGAGATGGATGTGCGCGCCGGCGGTTCGAGCCGGATGGTTTTCCGTGGTCCCGAAGGCCAGGAGTTTCCCAACAACGGCGTTTATCTCGAGGTGATCCCCAATGCCAAGCTGGTGTTCACCGATGCCTACACCGAGGCCTGGATTCCTTCGCCCAAACCTTTCATGACCGCCACGATCACCTTCGCTGATGAAGGCGGCAAGACGCGCTACACAGCAATCGCACGGCATTGGACGGCCGAAGACAAGGCAAGCCACGAGCAAATGGGTTTCCATGAGGGCTGGGGCAAGGCCACCGGCCAGCTCGAAGCCCTGGCGAAGACCCTGTAATTTTAATCAGCCTACGGAGGAAAAATGTCTGCAATCACATCTCAGTCCGCCGCCCCGCACGGCTTCGCAACCATCACTCCTTATCTGACATGCAAGGGAGCGGCAGAGGCCATAGAATTCTACAAGGAAGCTTTCGGCGCCAGCGAAGTCATGCGGTTGGACGGGCCAGGCGGCAAGATCATGCATGCCTGCCTTGCCATCTACGGGTCACATATCTTTCTGTCGGACGAGTTTCCGGATTTTGGCAACCTGTCGCCGAAGTCGCTGAACGGCACATCGGTGAGCATCCACATCTTCGTCGATGACGCCGATGCGGCGATCGCCAAGGCTGCCGCCGCCGGTGCCGAGGTCATCATGCCCGCCGCCGACATGTTCTGGGGCGACCGTTTCGGCATGGTCACCGATCCGTTTGGGCACAAATGGTCGCTGGCCAAGCATCTGCGCGACATGACGGCGGACGAAATTCACGCGGCGATGGCGAAGATGGGAAGCTAGGATGAGCAGTGACCAGGGTGCTGTGACCTGACTGTGTTACGGCGGTTGTCTTGCAGTCGAAAATGGCCGGCCTCGCGGCTCTCGTGAAGGACTGCGAGGGAAATCAAACATACCAAACAAGAGGAAAACGAACATGACTTACATCGATGGTTTCGTGGCGCCGGTGCCTGCCGCCAACCGGGAAGCCTATATCGCTCATGCCAAGATCACTGCACCGATTTTCAAGGAACATGGCGCGCTGCGCGTCATGGAGTGCTGGGGCGACGACGTTCCCGCCGGCAAGCTCACGTCGTTTCCGATGGCGGTGAAGCTCGAAGCGGACGAGGTGGTGGTATTCTCGTGGATCGAATGGCCTTCGAAAGATGTGCGCGATGCCGCCTGGAACAAACTGATGGAAGATCCGCGCTTTGATCCCAAGACCAACCCCATGCCATTCGACGGACGCCGCCTGATCTATGGCGGCTTTGCGGCGCTGGCGGAAATCTAGGGCTCAGTCCTTGAGTTTCTGCAAGCTCAGGGCAGGTCCGACTTCACGGAAGCCGCCGATGAGCGTGTGCAGGAACGACTTGAGGTAGCCCCGCAAGCGCATCGGCACGCCGCTTTCCTCGCCCAGGAGGAAACTGCGGAACGAGAAGCGCTTGTGGGTGACGATGACGCGGAGGTCGGCGTCGAGCTTCTCCATGATCAACACCAGGCCCGGCACGCCATCGGGCAGGGCCGAACCGATGAAGCGGTTGGCGGTGGGCACGAACAGATCGGGAGTTAGCAGTTCCTCCACCGCCGCGGCGGTCTTCAGTGACTCCTCGCCGGCATCGATGATGTAGATGAGAACGAAGTTGAATCCCGCTGCCTCATAGGCCTTGCGGAATTCGAGGTCGCGCATCGCCTCGCAGAAACGCGGCAGATGATAGGCCGGAACATCGATCACGTAGTCGCGGCCGGGACCGGCCAGGATAGTGTCGAAGACCTGCATCTGGCCCGCCACATGGGTGAAATCGACAAGTGCCGTGCGGCCGGGAAAATAACTCCGCAGCGCCGCATCCTTGTGGTCAAGGTCGAGGCAATAGGGGTCGCGGGTTTCGAGCAGCAGGAAATCCACCAGCACCCGCGCCAGCAGGGTCTTGCCGTTGCGGTGCCGGTCGGACGTGACGACGGCGATCAGCGGAGGCGAGGCCATGTGGCCCGGCCTTCAGGTCAGGCGGAAGAACCCGGCGCGCGGCCGCCCGAGACGATGTCCTGCAGCAGTTTCAGCTTGGTGAATTCCTGATCGATCTCCGAGCACCACTTGCGCACATAACCGCGCAGCACGAAGGAGAACTTGCCGGCCTGGCCGTCGGATGTCCGGTTGTCGATGAAATCCTTGAAGGTGACGCCGGCAACATCGACCTGCTCATAGGCCATCTCGTTGAGCTTGGGGATATCGACTTCCTGGGCCTTGGGGATGGCCGAGAAGTATTTCCGCGTGGTGACTTCGTCCCACTCGAAGAAGTTGGTCTCGTTGATGAAGTTGCGGGCGACGATGTAATCGACGCCACTCAGATATTTGGCGATCTCGCCGATTTCGTCGAGAGAGGCGATGGAAGAGCCGACAATGTGAAACAGGCCGAGCGTGAATTGTCCGGCACGGGCCGCTTCAAGCACGCCAATGCGCTCGAAAATATCCAGCGCGTATGAAAGTCCGCCAGCCTTCAGGTCGACGAGGGTGACCGGCACATTGGCGGTTTCCAGCGTGTCCAGCACCTTCATCTGGTGGGCGACATTCTCGAGATCGATGACTTCTGCAATGGTGGGGTAAAAGCGCTTCAGCGAGCCCCGGGGGTTCTCGGTGTCGAAGGCGCGGGCCAGCACGTTCTTGCGCGCAAAGTAATCGAGCAGGATGCGCGACGTGGTGGTCTTGCCGACGCCGCCCTTGTCGGCGCCGACGAGAATGAGAGTTGGCTTCATGGAAATTTCCCCCTGATGGTACTCTGATCGTGGCGTGGATGTATCACGGCTTTTGGCCTGAGTACACCCACCCAAACGAATCTAGAACCGGATCAGGGGGATACCATTTAGCGCCAGGGCATAGGCGGCAAGCGTTGCCAGGATCATCGCAGCGCCCGCCGTCCAGACCATCGCCCGCGACCCGGTGAGGGCGGCAAAGGGCACAATCTGCATGATGTGGAGGCCGGCGAAATGCGCCGCCCGCAGGTCGCCGCCGGTTGTTGACCAACCGAAAACCGGCAGGCCGGTGGCATCCGTCTGGTCGCCACCGATCCAGTGCGAACCCATGCTGCCTAGTGTAAAGCCGGCGATGAGGGTGAGAATGGTGGCGGCGATGAAACTCCAGCCGGCCGTTCTAGAGATCAGCGAGGCAGAACCGCTGCGCAGGATCTGAAAGCCGAGGGCCAAAGTGACCAGCATCATCAGGGCGGCACCCATTCCCATCATACTGTACATGATTTCCGCGAACTGAGAGGTAACGTTGAAGTGCGAGGCCTCGCCGCGCGCCGCGCGGATGGTGATGTAGACCATTTCAAAAACCGCCATGCTGGCCATGGTTCCGGCGATGAGGCCCGCCGTCCATCGGGCACGGGTTTGTTCGGGCAGCAGGCTGAGGCCGAAGCTCAGCGTCAGCATGTGAACGGCCAGCGACAGATAGAACTTCGCCGGCTTCACCCAGACGCTGATGCCGTTGAACTGGCGAGCATCGATCATCGTCAGCAGAACGCAGACAGCGAACAGCACGAGAAAGGCAAGGCTGGTCCACCACAGCAGGGGTGACGCCTGGCGCAGGTTTTTGATGAGCGTGTTGCCGTCATACGTCGAATGCGCGAGGCTGGTCATAGAGCTGTTCCCTTGCGGCTGAGGATTAGGGCTTGAGCAAGCAGAAAGCCGATGGGGCCAAACAGGAAGGCCAACGGCAGGATGGCAATGAGAAAAAGCCGCGAGATGCCCCGCTCCATGATCTGGCGCGAGACCAACGCACCGATGAACAGGTCATAGGCGAGATAATGCACCCAGCCGGCGAGTGCGGCCCATGGCGAGGTGAAGAGCTTCTGGACATTCTCGAGCGTGTCGAAACCGCCTTCAGCACTCCACCAGAAGAAGACGATGAGCAAAGTGTAGGCAGTGGCCAGGAACAAGGGAATGTACAGTCCGGCGATACGGTCGCTCAGCAGCGGGCGCTTCAGCACGATGCCGGCAATGAGCGCCAGCCAGCCGAACATGGCCAGCGGATTGGCAATCGAGAACAGGGCAGAGGGGGTCATGCGGGCTCCAATATTGACGGTGTAAATATAAAAATCACATGATGTTGTCGTTGTCAATATAATTTTGACAGGCGGATGTGTTTGTGCGAAGTGGAGGTCATGCCGCGCAAGATCATCCCCAGGCCCTATCATCATGGCAACCTCTCCGAGACGCTGGTCAAGGCGGGTATCGAACTGCTGAACGACGAAGGACTGACGAAATTCACGTTGCGCGAATGCGCCAGGCGGGCAGGGGTCTCGCATGCCGCGCCCAAAAATCACTTTGCCTCGGTCGAGGATCTCTTGTGCGAAATCGCGGCGCGCGGCTTCGACCAGTTCGTTGCCGAACTTGATGCGGCGGCCGACAGTGAGCCCGCGCAGTCACCCGATGCCCGGCTGATCGCCATGGGCCGGGCCTATGTCACATTCGCGCGTGCCAATCCGGCAATCTATCTGCTGATGTTCCGTCATGCCCAGGCCTTCACCAAATCAACGCATCTTGCGGCGGCATCGCATGCGGCGTGGGCGCAACTTGAGACTGGTGTTGCAGCCGTCATCGGTCCCGAACGCCAGGACGTGCTCAGCCGCGCCGCGCATGTCTGGGCACTGGTGCATGGCATCGCGTCGCTGATCATCGACCGGCGGCTGCCGGGGCCAATCGACTTCGAACAGGTGATCGCCGAGAGCCTCGCTTCGCTGCCGGCCGCCATTCGCGGACTTGGACACACATGAATTCTCTGGCACAAGACACGCAAAGGGGGACCGCACCATGACCGCACTCTATCTTGGCATCATCCTGTTCGGCGGCGTCCATCTGTTCTCGATCTTCTTTCCCGGCACGCGTGACGGTGTGAAAGCGAAGCTCGGCGAAAACGCCTGGAAGGGCATATTCTCGGTGATTTCGCTGGCCGGCCTGGTGTTCCTGGTCATGGCCTATCTGGGTTCGCGCGGTGGACCGCTGGCTGCCGACTGGGTTTATGTTCCTTCCAGCTCAGCCAAGCATTTGACCATGCTGTTGGTGCTGCTGGGTCTCATTCTCATCGCCGCTTCGCATGGCAAGGGCTATCTCAAGAAATGGCTGCATCACCCGATGTCGATCGGCATCGCGCTGTGGGCCACCGGCCACCTGCTGTCAAACGGCAAGCGCACCGCGGTTTATATCTTCGGAATGTTCCTGGTGGTGGCGCTGGCCGACATCGTCATGTCGGAACTGCGCGGCAAGAAGCCCGCGCATGAGCCACGCGTCAGGTCGGACATCATCGCGGTCATCGCCGGCATGGTGCTCTATGTGATCTTCCTGTTCGGCTTCCATCCATACGTTCTCAATCTGCCCATCGTGCAATGATCGTACTCGCATTCGGCGTTCTTGCCACTTCATTGCTGCATCTGCTGGCGGCGGTGCCAAGTCTCAAAGCCGGTCTCAAAACCCGCATCGGCGAAAAAGCTTATGGCCCGGTCTTCGGCATCGCCTCGCTCATTGGATTGGCGATCACCATAGCGGGCTGGCGCATGGCGGATTTCGTCGCAGTTTATGATCCGCCAAATTGGGGCCGCCATGCCAATTTCGGTTTCACGCTCATCGCCTTCATTTGCCTCGGCATCTTCATCTTCCGTGGCAGCCTGCGCCAGCGGTTGCGTTTTCCGCTGGCCATCGGCGTGATGTTCTGGGCCTGCGGGCATCTCTTCGCCAATGGCGATCTCGCCAGCCTCGTCCTGTTCGGCGGTTTTTTCATCTACGCGGTGGCGCATTACACCATCGCCAGCCTGAACGGCATCAGGCCGTCACCGGAGGTGCGCGGCGGCCATGACCTTTTGGCGATCCTCATCGGCATCGCGCTCTATGGCGTCATGGCGCAATTGCACGGCGCCGTCATCGGCGTTCCGGTGTTTCAGTTAAGCTGACTGCGTGGCAACCACTTGCGGGCCTAGTTTTGCGGGCGTAGTTTCACCTGATGTCACAGCATATCGCAACGAAGCGCCTGACAGCGCCCGAGATCACCGCCCGCAAGGGCAAGGACGCAATTGTCTCGCTCACCTCCTATCACGCGCATACGGCGGCGATCGCCGACAAGTATGTCGACTTTCTGTTGGTCGGCGATTCGCTCGGCATGGTGATGCATGGCTTCGAGTCCACACTGCCGGTGCCTTTGGAGCTGATGATCCTGCACGGCCGCGCGGTGATGCGTGGCGCCAAGCGGGCGTTGGTCGTCGTCGATATGCCGTTTGGCTCATATGAGGAAAGCCCGCAACAGGCGTTCCGCAATGCGGCGCTAGTGATCAAGGAAACCCAGTGCGGCGCCATCAAGCTCGAGGGTGGCAAGCGCATGGGCGAGACCGTCCGCTTCCTCTCGGAGCGCGGCATCCCGGTGATGGCGCATATCGGGCTGACGCCACAATCGATCAACATTCTCGGCGGCTTCAAGACGCAAGGCCGCACCCGTGATCAATGGGCGATCATCGAGGAAGATGCGCGCGTGGTGACGGAAGCCGGGGCCTTCGCGGTGGTGCTTGAGGCCATTGCCGAGCCGCTGGCCGCCAAGATCACAAAAGAGATTCCAATCCCCACCATCGGCATCGGCGCATCACCGGCCTGTGACGGTCAGATCCTGGTGATGGAAGACATGCTGGGGCTTTCTCCTCGCGTGCCGAAATTCGTGCGCGAATTCGGCAAGGTGGGCGCGGCGATCGAGAGCGCCATCAAGATGTACGCCGACGAAGTGCGGGCAAGGACGTTTCCCGGCAATGAGAATACTTATGAGATGAAGGACTGAGACGTGCGGCAACACCGTCTCGCGATGCGCCCGGCCCTCATCCGCCCTTAGGGCACCTTCTCCCGCCTGCGGGGGGTGAAGGGTAAAGACAGTCGACCCTTCTCCCCGTGAGGGGAGAAGGTGCCCGAAGGGCGGATGAGGGTCGGCTTGGCGTCAGCCAAGGCGGTGTCGCCCCGAACTCCGCTCCGCGCAAGCGATCATCTTGCCGCCACAGAGCCTTCCTACGGTCGCGTCCGAATCGGACAGGATCGGTCATGGTTTTCACGCGGCGGGCGTTTATCGGGTCGATGGTTGCGCTTGCGGCCACGCCAAAGTTTGCGCGAGCACAGGTGGCGGCC
>JANPCS010000327.1:0-8069 GCA_031431065.1 Hyphomicrobiales bacterium
CCGTTTCATCGCCTTTGGCGCCGCAGACGGGACAGGTTACTACAATCATGAAAAGGCGCTCCTCATATTCAACCTTCTCCACTTGTGGGAGAAGGTGGCCGAAGGCCGGATGAGGGCAAATCTTGTTCATCAATGCGCCACGGCGGCGGCGACGCTCTCGTCGATGAGGCGGCCCTCGGCGAAACGGTTGAGGCCGAAGGGCTCGGCAATTGGATGGGGACGGTCATTGGCGATGGTATCGGCAAAAACCCAGCCCGAGCCCGGAATGGCCTTGAAACCGCCCGTACCCCAGCCGCAATTGACGAACAAGCCTTCGACCGGTGTTTTGCCGATGATCGGCGAACGGTCGCCCGTCATGTCGACGATGCCGCCCCACATGCGAAGCATGCGCAGCCGCGAAATGATCGGGAAGGTTTCGACCAGCGCCGTCACCGTGTGTTCAAGCGCCGGGAAAGAGCCGCGCTGCGAATAGTTGTTATAGGAATCGGTGCCGCCGCCGATCACCAGTTCGCCCTTGTCCGACTGGCTGATGTAACCGTGGACTGTGTTGGCCATGACGACACAATCGATGACTGGCTTGATCGGCTCTGACACCAGGGCTTGCAGGCATTGGCTCTCGATCGGCATCCGGACACCTGCCATGTCCATGATGGTCGACACGTGACCGGCGGTGACGACGCCAATTTTCTTGGCTCGGATAGTCCCGCGCGTTGTTTCGAGGCCGGTGACTTGGGATGCCTTGCGGGTGATGCCGGTGACCTCGCAATTCTGGATGATGTCGACGCCCATCGCGTCGGCCCCGCGCGCATAACCCCAGGCCACGGCATCGTGCCGCGCTGTGCCGCCGCGCGGCTGGTAGTAAGCGCCGAGGATCGGATAGCGGCAGTTCGGATCGTCATTGATGATCGGGATCAGTTCCTTGACTTCGGCCGGCGTGATCATCCGGCAGGCGAGGCCCGCCAACCGGTTGGCATGAGCGGTGCGCTGGAAGGCGCGGAATTCGTGCTGCGTCTGGCACAGCATGACGACGCCGCGCGGGCTGAACATGATGTTGTAGTTCAGCTCCTGCGACAGGCCTTCGTAGAGCGAGCGCGCCAGCTCATAGATGGCGATCGATGGGTCCTGCAGGTAGTTGGAGCGGATGATCGTGGTGTTGCGGCCGGTGTTGCCGCCGCCCAGCCAGCCCTTTTCGACCACCGCGATATTGGTCATCTTGTGGTTCTTGGCGAGGTAATAGGCGGTGGCCAGCCCGTGACCGCCAGCGCCGACGATAACCGCGTCATATTCGGCCTTGGGATTGGGCGAGCGCCAGGCGCGTTCCCAGTCCTTGTGGTAATTCATCGCGTTTCGCGCGAGCGAAAAGACCGAATAGCGCGGCTTCATAATGATGCATTCCCTGTCATTGCGGGCTATGTAACAAAAGCCTCATGGCGCCACCAAGGATTTTCCGACGCCCCAATGCTGCCATGCGACAATGCGACCTGAATTGCCGGCCCCAAGTGAATTGCGTTAATGACCGCCATCGGAATATCTCATAGATCATCATGATTTGGATCATTTTTGCGGCGATGACGGCAGTGGTGATCGTGGCCCTCCTGCGGCCCATTGCCAAGGGCCAGGTGCTGGCCGAGGGCGAGGACCGCGACGCTCACGACCGGGCCATCTTCCGCGATCAGCTGGCGGAGCTCGACCGCGACCTTGAGCGTGGCGCCATTGCGGCGGCCGAGGCGGAGGCGGCGCGCAACGAAATATCCCGGCGCCTGATTGCCGCTGCATCCCAACCTTCAGCGCCGCGTCCGCTCGGCACGCCGCCCATGGCACTGCTCGCCGCACTCATCGTGCCGCTGGTGGCGCTGCCGCTCTATCTCAAGGCTGGCAGCCCGTTGTTGCCCGATGTGCCGCTCAAGGAGCGTCTGGCAACAGCTGCCGAGAACGGCGACGAGGAAGCGCTGATCGCCCAGGTTGAGCTTCACCTCGCCGCCAAGCCCGATGACCTCAAAGGCTGGGAAGTTCTGGTTCCGATCTATCGCAAGGCGATGCGCTGGGCCGATGTCGCTGAAGCGCAGCGCAACATCCTGCGCCTCTCGAAGCCGACGGCCGGGGGCCTGGCGGATTATGGCGAGGCTCTGGTGATGGCCAACCAGGGCACTGTAACCTCCAGCGCTCACGACATCGTTCGGCAGGCGCGGGCCCTCGATCCGAAACTTCCCAAGGCGCGTTTCTATGATGCGCTGGCGCTGAAACAGCAGGGCAACTTGGGCGCCGCCAAGGCGGCCTTCGAGGCCTTCCTCGCCGAGACGCCGGCTGACGCACCGTGGCGCTCCATGCTGGAGGCCGAAATTCAGGATATGGCATCGCGGCCGCCCGCTCTTGACCAGCAGACGATGCAGGATGCATCCGCCATGAGCGCCGAAGACCGGCAAGCGATGATCCGCTCGATGGTTGACGGGCTGGAAGAGAAGCTCAAGGCCAATGGCGGCGACATCGATGGCTGGCTGCGGCTGATCCGCGCCCGCGGCGTTCTGGGCGAGGCCGATAAGGCCCGCCTTGCGTATGAAACCGCCAAGGCCCAGTTCATGGATGACGCGAACGCGCTCGCAGCCCTCGATGGCCTGGCGAAAGAGATGAGCATTCAATGACCCGCAAGCAGAAGCGCCTGACCATGATCCTGAGCGGCCTCGCCATCATCGGCGTTGCCGTGGGGATCATCCTCTATGCGCTCTCGGGAACGATCACCTTTTTCCACACGCCGAGCGATCTGGCGGAAACGGGTGTGCAGCCAGGTCAGCGAATTCGCCTTGGCGGCATGGTGGAGGATGGCAGCGTGAAGAAGACCGCCGGAACGACCACCACCTTTGCCGTCACCGATCAGATCAAGACCATCACGGTGAGCTACAATGGCATCCTGCCGGATTTGTTTCGCGAGGGGCAGGGCGTGGTGACCGAGGGCATGCTGCAAACCGATGGGACATTCGTTGCCGATACTGTGCTGGCCAAGCATGATGAAAACTACATGCCGCGCGAATTGGCCGACAGCCTGAGGGAAAAGGGCGTGAAACTGGGGAAGGGTGCAAGCCAATGATTGCCGAGATCGGACATTTCGCACTCATCCTGGCGACCGGTGTGGCGCTCTATCAGTTCCTGGTGCCGCTGGTGGGCGCCCATCGCAATGATGCCGCCTTGATGCGCTCCGGCATCTCTGCGGCGGTGCTGCAGCTGACGCTGGTCGCCACCGCATTCGTTGTGCTGACTCATGCCTATCTCGTCTCGAACTTCTCCGTCGAAAATGTCGCGGCGAATTCGCATTCCGCCAAGCCACTGCTCTACAAGATCAGCGGCGTGTGGGGAAACCATGAGGGCTCGATGCTGCTTTGGGTTTTGATCCTGGCGATTTATGGCGCCGCCGTTGCAGTCTTCGGGCGCAATCTGCCGCTCGGATTGCGGGCGCGTGTGCTGGCCATACAGGGTTCGATCGGTTTTGCCTTCCTGACCTTCATGGTGCTGACGTCGAATCCGTTCCGGCGTCTTGATCCGCCGCCAGTCGAGGGTAATGGCCTCAACCCGATTTTGCAGGATCCGGCACTGGCCTTCCATCCCCCGTTTCTCTACGCTGGCTATGTCGGGCTTTCGATTGCCTTTGCCTTTGCCGTGGCGGCGCTGATCGAAGGCCGTGTCGATGCCGCCTGGGCGCGCTGGGTGAGGCCTTGGACACTGGCCGCCTGGATGTTCCTGACCATCGGCATCGCCATGGGCTCGTGGTGGGCCTATTATGAATTGGGCTGGGGCGGCTGGTGGTTCTGGGACCCGGTGGAGAATGCCAGCTTCATGCCCTGGCTGGTGGCCACCGCCCTACTGCATTCGGCGGTTGTCGTCGAAAAACGCAACGCGCTGAAAATCTGGACGGTGCTGCTGTCGATCCTCGCCTTCTCGCTGTCGTTGATGGGCACTTTCCTCGTGCGCTCAGGCGTGCTGACCTCGGTTCACGCCTTCGCCGTGGACCCTGAGCGCGGCCTGTTCATCCTGTTGATTCTCTGCGTGTTCATTGGCGGTTCCCTGGCGCTGTTTGCGTGGCGCGCGCCGATGCTGAAGGCCGGCGGGCTGTTTGCACCCGTGAGCCGCGAGGGCGGATTGGTGATGAACAACCTGTTCCTTTGCGTTGCCTGTCTCGCGGTGCTGATTGGCACGCTCTATCCGCTGGCGCTCGAGACGGTGACGGGCGCCAAAATTTCCGTCGGCGCACCGTTCTTCAATCTCACCTTCGGGCCGATCATGCTGCCGTTGCTGCTGTTGGTGCCAATCGGCCCCTTCCTCGCCTGGAAGCGCGGCGATGCGGCATTGGCGCTGCGCCGCTTGTGGATCGCCCTGGCCGTTGCGGTTGCCGTTGGCCTCGCTGTCCTGGCTTTCAATGTGCGTGGGCCTTGGCTCGCTCCGGTAGGAATGGCGCTGGCGGCCTGGCTGGTGCTCGGCGCTTTGACTGACCTTGCAGCGCGCATCGCCCTGTTCAAGGTGCCGTTGTCATCCAGCTGGCATCGCTTCATGGGTCTGCCGCGCTCGGCCATCGGCGGTATCATGGCCCATGGCGGGCTGGGCCTGATGATCGCCGGGATCATTGCCATCTCGTTGTGGAAGGTCGAAGTGATCGTCGCGCTCAAACCCGGCGAATGGGCCTCCGTTGGGGATTACACCGTGACCTTTCAGAGTGAAATACCGCTCACCGGTGCGAACTACACCGGCCGGGCTGGCCGCTTTCTGGTAAAACATGGCGACCGCGAGGTGGCCAATCTTGTGTCCGAAAAGCGCAACTTCCGGCCATCCGGCATGGCGACCACCGAAGTGGGCCTGCTGCAGACTCTGCTGGGCGATGTCTATGTGGTGATGGGCGATGAGACGGCTGACGGATCCAGAAACATGCGGATGTACTTCAACCCGCTGGTGAACTTCATCTGGATCGGCGCGCTGATTATGTTCTTTGGCGGCATGCTCTCGCTCACCGACCGGCGCTACCGTGTTGGTGCTCCCAAGCGGGCGGTTCAAGCCCAGGCGGTACCCGCCGAATGAGGATTGCCGCCGCCTTACTGTCCTTGCAGCTGGCAATCTCGCCGGCCTTGGCATTGACGCTGGGCGAGTTGCTGAAAGACCCCGTCCTCGAACATCGCGCCCGCGCCATCTCTGCTGAGCTGCGCTGCCTGGTGTGTCAGAACCAGTCGATCGACGATTCCGACGCACCGCTGGCCGCCGACCTCCGGACCCTGGTCCGCGAGCAATTGGTGGCCGGAAGGAGCGATGCCGAAATCATCGATTTCGTGGTCGCTCGCTATGGCGACTTCGTGCTGCTGAGGCCGCGTTTTGGGACTGGCACGTTGCTTCTGTGGGGAACCCCGTTCGCCGTGTTGCTGTTCGCCGCAACGATGCTGGTCATGCGCCGCCGCAGAGGGGAACCGGCAGCGGAGAGGCCATTGACCGACGCCGAGCGCCAAGTCCTTGAAAGAACCCTCGAATAGCCGCGGGTTTGACGCGAGACTTACCGAAGTTTCACGTGCAGGACATGTCGCCGTAAGGATGCACGCTCTATCTTCCAGTCATCGGATGACCGAATGTTGGAGATTGATATGTCAATTGCTAAGTCTCGCCCCGCCCCTCGAATTCTCGGCATGTTTGCCGTCGGCCTGCTGGCCGCGACCACACTCACCGTGGCCGTATCGGTTCTGCCTTCGACGCCCGTGAACGCCCAGCAGCAGCTGCATGGAGCCGCCATCGATCCCACCCGTGGCTTTGGCGATCTTGTTGAGCGTGTCATGCCCGCTGTCGTCAGCGTTCAGGTGAAGTTCGCCAACGCCGCCGCCGCTGACGGCCAGGGTGGTGACCAGCAACAGATGCCGCCGGGCATGCCCGAGGACGGGCCGTTCCGCGATTTCTTCAAGCAGTTCCCGCAGTTCCGCCAAGGCCCCGGCCAGGGCATGCCGGATGAAGGCCCACGGCGCGGCGGCATGGCGCAAGGATCGGGTTTCATCATCTCCGCCGACGGCTATGCCGTCACCAACAACCACGTGGTGAAAGATGCCGACGAAGTGTCGGTGACTTTCAAGGATGGCACGGAGTACAAGGCCGAAGTGATCGGTACCGATCCCAAGACCGACCTGGCCCTTATCAAGATCAAGTCCGGCAAGCAATTTGACTATGTGGCGTTCGCCACTGAGGAGCCGCGTGTTGGCGACTGGGTGATGGCCGTCGGCAATCCCTTCGGCCTCGGCGGTTCGGTGACCACCGGCATCATTTCGGCGCGCGGCCGTGACATCGGTTCAGGCCCCTACGATGACTTCCTGCAGATCGACGCCGCCATCAACCGCGGTAATTCCGGTGGGCCGGCCTTCAACCTCGAGGGCGAGGTCATCGGCATCAACACCGCCATCTTCTCGCCGTCGGGCGGATCGGTCGGCATCGGTTTTGCCATTCCGGCTTCGACAGCTGAGAACGTCATCAACAGCCTCAAGGAAAACGGCGCGGTGACGCGCGGTTGGCTCGGCGTGCAGATCCAGCCGGTGACCGAGGACATTGCCGAGAGCCTTGGACTGGCCGAAGCCAAGGGCGCCATTGTCTCCGATGTGACGGAGGAGTCCCCGGCGCTGGCCGCCGGCATCAAGCAGGGCGATACGATCCTTAAAATGGGAGGCAAGGATATTGCCGACTCGCGCGATCTGGCCCGCAAGGTGGCGCAGATCAAGCCGGGCGAAGACGTTCGGGTGACCTTGGTGCGCGATGGCAAGACCATGGATCTGTCGGTGACAATCGGAACCATGCCGGGCGAGCCCAAGATGGCTCAGAAGAAGGATGCCGAACCTGATTCGGCGGTGTCACTTAGCAGTCTTGGCATCCGCGTCGCACCGGCCCAGGATGGCGCAGGCGTCACCATCACCGAGGTCAAGCCCGGCAGTGCGGCTGAACAGCGCGGCCTGAAAGCCGGCGATACGATTCTCGAAGTGGCGGGAACCGAGGTTCATGGTCCCTCCGATGTGAAGGACGCTCTCAAGAATGTGAACAAGAAACGTGTGCTGATGCTGGTAAAGTCCGGGGAAGGACAGCGTTTCATCGCTCTTCCCTTGAACCAGGGCTAGAGCTGTTGAACTTGGCGCGCGGATGACGCCCCCCAACCCCGCTCCGCGTCTGCGTGCCATCGCGCGGAGGCCGGTACTCCCAACCCCGAGTGCTGCCTCCGCGTCCCCCCTTTTCAGAAGAGATGGAACATGCAACTAAAAGAGCACGATTCCTTTGAGTGGACAGTGAAGCTTTCCCGTCAGCCCATGCGCATACTTGTCATTGAAGACGATCGCGAAGCAGCGGGCTGGCTCGTCAAGGGCCTGGCCGAGAGCGGTCACGTGGCCGACCATGCCGCCGACGGCGACGAAGGCCTCATTCTCGCCCTCGAAGCTGTCCACGACGTGCTGATCGTCGATCGCCTGCTTCCGAAGATGGATGGTCTTGCCATTATCCGCAAACTCAGGGACGCCGGCATCAAGACGCCGGTCCTTATCCTGAGTGCGCTGGCCGATGTTGACGAACGCGTCAAGGGCCTGCGGGCCGGTGGCGACGACTATCTTGGCAAGCCCTATGCATTTTCCGAGCTCCTGGCTCGCGTGGAGAACCTGGGCCATCGCGCCAGTCAGACACCGCTTGAAACCAGGCTGCGCGCCGCCGACCTTGAGATCGACCTTCTGAGCCGGGCCGTGACGCGTGGCGGCAAGGCCATTCCGCTGCAGCCGCGCGAGTTCAAGCTGCTTGAATACCTGGTGCGCAATGCCGGGCATATCGTCACCCGCACCATGCTTCTGGAGAATGTCTGGGATTATCATTTTGATCCGCAGACCAATGTGATCGATGTTCACATTTCGAGGCTTCGCTCCAAGATCGACAAGGGCTATGACGAACCGATCCTGCAAACCGTGCGGGGTGCGGGATACATGATACGTGACAGCTAGGGTCAAGCTCCTTCGCACCTCGACGTTCCGCCTCGCGGCGCTCTATTTGATCTTGTTTGCGGTGTCGGTGTCGGCTCTGCTTGGCTACGTCTATTG
>JANPCS010000328.1:0-3392 GCA_031431065.1 Hyphomicrobiales bacterium
GCGATCAGTGATATTCGCAAGCTGGTGCGACAGCTTACCGCTCGGGGAATCGGGGTGCTTGTTACGGATCACAACGTCCGCGAAACCCTCGAACTCATCGACTCGGCGCTCATCATCCATGAGGGCCAGGTCCTGACCCACGGCACCCCCGATGAGATCGTCAACAATCCGGATGTCCGCCGCCACTATCTTGGCGCGGATTTCAGCCTTTAGCACCGGCTGACCTCGCCATGGCGCTGAACCAGCGGCTCGATATGCGCCAGGGCCAGTCCCTGGTCATGACGCCGCAGCTCCAGCAGGCGATCAAGCTGCTGCAAATGTCCAACATCGAGTTGCAGGCTTTTGTCGACACCGAGCTCGAACGCAATCCGCTTCTGGAGCGCGACGAACGCGGCGAAGTCCAGAAGGATGTGCCCGAAACGCCGCACGCCGAGTCCGACATGGTGAGCGATCTCAATTCCGGTGCCGCAGCCGAAGAGCGCCTCGGCACGCTCGACACCGATCTGGAGAATGTCTACACGCATGAATCGCGCGCCGATGCCGAAAGCCGTAATGCGCCGGGGCCTGCCGATTCCGGCTGGGCGAGCTTAAGGCCCTCGGGCGGCATGTCGCTTGATGGCGATGAGCTTGATTTCGCCGCCACGCTGACAAGACAGCCGACCCTTGCCGAACACTTGACCGACCAGATGCACCTGGCGCTGACTGGCGCCGCCGAGCGGTTGATTGGCCAGCACCTGATTGGCGCAGTCAACGAGGCAGGTTACCTCACTGCCGATGTCGCCTCGGTTGCCGAGACACTGGGAACGACGCCGGATCATGTCGAGACCGTACTGGTCAAGCTGCAGCAATGCGATCCCTCCGGCGTTTTCGCGCGGACCCTCAAGGAGTGCCTGACGCTGCAGTTGAAGGAGATCGACCGCTACGATCCCGCCATGGCAATGCTTGTCGACAATCTCGAACTGGTGGCGAAGCGCGACTACAACGCGCTGAAGAGTCTGTGCAAGGTCGATATCGATGATCTCAAAGACATGATCGCCGAATTGCGCAATCTCAATCCGAAGCCCGGCCATGCCTTCGGCTCCGATCCGGTGCAGCCGGTCATTCCCGATGTCATCGTCAGGGCCTCGCCCGATGGCGCCTGGACTGTCGAACTCAACACCGACACGCTGCCGCGCGTGTTGATTTCCAATCAGTATCTGGCGCGTGTTTCAATGTCGTCCAGCCGCAGCGAGGACAAGCTCTATCTCTCGGAGTGCCAGGCCAATGCGACGTGGCTGGTCAAAAGCCTCGACCAGCGCGCCAAGACCATCCTGAAAGTTGCCCGCGAGATCGTCCGCCAGCAGGATGCCTTTCTGGTCTTGGGCGTGCAGCATTTGCGCCCGCTCAATCTGCGCACCGTCGCCGATGCGATCGAGATGCATGAATCGACGGTGAGCCGCGTCACCTCCAATAAATACATGGCAACCCCGCGCGGTATTTTTGAACTGAAATATTTCTTTACGGCGGCCATTGCCTCATCCGAACACGACGGCGACGCGCATTCCGCCGAAGCCGTCCGCCACCGTATCAAGGAGATGATCGCAGCCGAGGCCGGTGGCGTACTTTCCGATGACGCGGTCGTCGACAAACTCAAGGCCGCGGGCATCGAGATCGCCCGCCGGACAGTTGCCAAATATCGAGAATCATTGGGAATTCCGTCTTCAGTGCAACGCCGCCGCGAGCTCCAGTCGCAGGTCCGGCAAGGCCGTTGACTTGAAGGGCACTGGCGCCTAGGTTCCGCCCGCTTCGCATGGCCCGGGTGATCGGCGCTCTTGACCCCGGCCGCCGCGCGAGTGGGGTTTCGGCGCGCTTTCAACACCCCTCCTATCCCCGTTGACGTTCGGAGCAAACGCGCCCATGTATCTTGGCTAAGGGCGAAGCAGGGATATTTGCGACGACCATGCAGATCAAAGTCACGGGTAAGAATCTCGACATCGGCCAGGCCTTGCGCCAGCATGTCGAGGACCGGCTCCTCCAGTTGAAGCAGAAATATTTCGAAGGCACCGTTCACGCGCATGTGACGGTCGAAAAGCAGCGCGGCGGATTCCACACCGACTGTGCATTGCACCTGGCGACCGGCCTGGTGCTGCAGGCCCACGGAACCGCGGCCGAAGCCCATCCAAGCTTCGACCAGGCGGCGAGCCATCTCGAAAAGCAATTGAAGCGCTACAAGACCCGCCTCAAGGATCATCACAAGTCAAGGCGCGAGCCGGTGCGCCAGCAGGAGGCATCGAATTATGTCATCAGTGCTGCCGAAGACGATGCTGTCGAACCGCAAGGCCTCAATCCGGTCGTCGTTGCCGAAACCGGCATGATGCTGCCCGAGCTGACCGTTGGAGAGGCTGTCATGCAGCTCGATATCTCGACCACCTCATTCCTGCTGTTCCGCAACGGCGGGCACGGCGGCCTTAATCTCGTCTATCGGCGTACCGATGGCAACATCGGCTGGGTCGATCCCAAGCCGCAAGCCTGAGCATTCGGACCTCCTCGTAACGGGACCTCGCCTGTATGACTCTCGACACTCTCATCGACAAGCAATCGGTTCTGGCCAATCTCAAGGTCAAGAACAAGAAGCAGCTGCTGCTCGAGCTTTCGCAGGCGATGGCCAATCGCGTGGCGATCGACCACCGGCTGATTTTCGAAACGTTGCTGAAACGCGAGAAACTAGGCTCCACCGGCATCGGCCAGGGCATTGCCATTCCGCATGGCAAGGTGCCCACCCTGTCGCGTGTCCATGGGCTGTTCGCGAGGCTGGGGACGCCTGTTGAGTTTGAATCCGTCGATGGCCAGCCGGTCGATCTGGTCTTCGTGCTGTTGGCGCCCGAACACGCCGGCGCCGATCACCTGAAGGCACTCGCCAAGATTTCGCGCCTGCTGCGCGATCCGCCCGTGGTGGCGAAGCTGCGCGGCACGGAGGACGCCGAGGGCCTCTACGCCATCCTCACCGAACCCGCCGCCAGCCCCCAGGCCAGCGCCAGCGCGGCGTGAAGGACAGCGAATAGGGATTTTCGCGATAGGCGATCACAAATTCTCAATCTCGATTCAACCTGTTGTGTGCGCCGCACCAATTCTGTAATGACCATTGTCGGCCGGGTCGTGCCATTTGCAGAATTGGTTTCGAGGGCGGGTTGAGATTAAGCATGATTCAGTCATGAGCATCGACACATTGTTCATCACCAAATTTGCGAGCGGCGTCTTTGGGTCAGTCACTTCGATTTTGGTTCTGGCGCATCAAGAGGCAACCTTCCTTGTGCGGCAGCCTGTGGCTCTCTGATCAGCAGCAAGGGGCTGCCAACTTTCCCACTCTTGCCAATCAGCCCGACATCAAACGTTTCAAGCGCTTCACACCCATA
>JANPCS010000329.1:0-1565 GCA_031431065.1 Hyphomicrobiales bacterium
GGAATGTTGGCGTCCATCAGTCCGCGCGGGTTGAACACCGGCTGGTTGGCCGCTTGATCGGTCGGTTGAGGCAAGGCGCTCATAGTTGCTTCCTTTCGTTTATTGGCTCAGTGCATCACGTAGCCGCCGTTGACCGGCAGCAATTGGCCGGTCACATAGCCGCTGGCGATGGTCAACAGAAACAGCACCGCCGCGTTCACATCCTGCGCCGTCTGGGCACGGGCGATGGCGCGACCCGCCTGGTACTGCTGGTGGCGTTCCTGCGGCACATAGTCGGTGGCTTCACCCAGCGTCAGCCCGGGCGCTACCGCGTTGACGGTGATGCCGTCCGGGCCCAGCTCGCGCGCCATGGCGCGGGTCATGGCGATCACGGCGCCCTTGCTGGCAACATAGGCCATCAGCCGCGGCGCGCCCCAGAGGGCCGTGTCCGAGGCCAGGTTGACCACGCGACCGCTGCCCGAGGCTTTGAGCCAGGGTTGCGCAGCCACCGTCACCAGCCAGGGACCGCGCACATTCACCGCCATGACACGGTCCCATAGCTCAGGGCTCAGGTCCTGCATGGCGCGACCGCCCGAGTCGGTGACGGCGGCGTTGTTGACCAGGCCGTCGATGCCGCCCATCTGGCTGGCCGCTTGCGCCACACCATCGCTCACTTGCTGCGGCTGTGTCAGGTCCATCGGGATGTAACAGGCATCGCGCCCCAGTTCATCGGCCAGCGCCTGCCCGCGTTCATGCAGAACATCGGCCAGGGCCACCTTCGCGCCGGCCGCCAGCAGGGCGCGGGCGAAGGATTCGCCCAGGCCACGCGCGCCGCCGGTGACCAGCACGCGGCGCCCGTCGAGCCTGATTTCCTGCGCGCTGGTATCCGTCACGGTTGAACCTTGGTGCTGCGCACTGCGGTGCTATTCGCCTTGGGAGCGGCCCGGCGGCTCATGTTGCAAGCAGATGGAGCTTGATGGCGACACGGCCATCCAACACACGGGTCGGAAAACAGCGCAGGTCGCGCCCACCGATTTCGTTGAGGCATTTGCCGCTGCGGATGTCGAACTGCGCCGCATGCAGCGGGCATTCGATGACGCCGTTTTCGCGGAACCCCTGGCTCAGCAGCGCAAAGGCGTGGGGACAGACATCTTCCAGCGCGAACACCTTGTCGCCATCGATATACAGGCCGATCTTTTCGCTGCCCACTTCGACGCCTAGCGGGAAATCGGGATCGAGGTCGGCAAACGCCGCCACGTCCTGCCAGGGGGCGTCGGCTGCGGCCAAGCTTTCGGTGCCATCGGTGGACTCGGCGCCCTGAGACAAGTTTTTCTCAGCGTTCATGGCGTTTTATTTATGAAACAACAGTTCATTAGAGAATCATTCTAGCGACTGCCAGCGCCGTGCGGTAAATCTGACTAAATTACTCGGGAAAATTTCCCAGTCGCGCCGGTTCAACCCGGACAGTTCAACAGGATCCAAATGTATGAAGCGGGGGGTCTCTTCAATCACGCTCGGGCCTCCTCCTAAAATCCCCGGATGCAGATGGTGAAAAAAGAGTTGCTTGGAGCCCTGGCCGACGAGCT
>JANPCS010000330.1:0-8197 GCA_031431065.1 Hyphomicrobiales bacterium
GCATGGGCTGGTGCTCACCCACGCCCACGAGGACCATCTGGGTGCTGTGGCCTGGCTGTGGCCGCAGCTTGAATGCCCGGTCTATTGCACGCCGTTTGCCGCCCAGATTCTGGCGCTGAAACTCAAAGAGGCGGGGATCGACGAGCAGGTGCCGGTGCATTTGATCGAGGTTGGATCGAAATTCACGCTTGGACCCTTTGCCTGCGAATTCGTCTCCGTCACTCACTCGATCCCCGAACCCACCGCGTTGCTGATCAAAACCAAACTTGGTACAGTTCTGCATTCGGGCGACTGGAAGATCGACCGCGCCCCCGTCCTCGGCAAGGGCATGGACGAGAAGCGGTTGCGGGCCATCGGCAAGGAAGGCGTCGATGTTCTGGTCTGCGATTCCACCAACGTGCTGCGCGAGGGCAATTCGCCATCGGAATCCGATGTTGCGGAGACCATCATGCACATTGTCGGCGAGGCCAAGGCCCGGGTGGCGGTAACGACTTTCGCGTCCCACCTCGACCGCATCAGCACGGCGATCAAGGCAGCGCGCGCCAATGGCCGCGAGGTGGTGATCGCCGGGCGCGCCATGCGCAACACCATCGAGGCGGCACGTGCCTGCGGCATGCTAACGGACTCAGGCCGCCTACTCGATGAAGAGGAATTCGGTTACCTGCCGCCCGACAAGGTGCTGCTGCTGTGCACCGGCAGCCAGGGAGAACCCCGCGCCGCCATCGCCCGCATCGCCGAGGATCAGCACGGCCATGTATCGCTTGACTCCGGCGATCTGGTGATCTTCTCGTCCAGGACCATTCCCGGCAACGAGAAGGAAGTGAGCCGTGTCCTGAACAATTTGGCGCGTCTCGACATCGACGTGGTGACCTCCGACGAGGCGCTGGTGCATTCCTCCGGCCATCCGCGCCAGGGCGAGTTGAAGCAGCTCTATGACTGGGTAAAGCCCCGGGCGCTCATCCCCATGCATGGCGAACCGCGGCACTTGCGGGCCCACGCGCTGTTCGCCAAGGCCAATGGCATCAAGGAGGTGCTGATACCGCGCGATGGCCACATCGCCAGGTTGGCACCAGGACCAGTGGCGTTGATCGATGAAGCGCACTTCGGCCGCTTGCACGTCGATGGCAAGCTGATCGTGCCGGGCGAAGATGGTCCGGCCAAGCAGCGCCGCAAACTGAGTTATGTTGGCATCGTTTTCGTGACCGTGGTGTTCAATGCCAAGCAGGACCTAGCCGCCGATATCGAGCTCATCACCGACGGCTTGCCGCTGGGCCTCGAGGACGATCTGCTGGAAGCTGCCGAAAAGGCCTTCGCGTCGATGCCCAAGCCCCGGCGCAAGGATGGCGCGGCGCTCGCCGAAACCATCCGCGTTGGTGTGCGCCGCGTGGCTGACAACATCTGGGGCAAGAGACCGATCGTCAAGGTGAGCGTAGTGACGGTGTAGGGAACATCTCCCTCCCCCACCCCTACCCCTCCCCCTCCCCACAAGGGGGAGGGGAATAAGTTCGCTGTTCTGCCTCTCTGCTATACTCCCGCGAATCATGAGCAAGCACGTTCCCCCGCCGGAAGGCCCCAAAGACATCAAGCGCATCGATCTGAAGGACGCGCTGGAAGAGCGCTACCTCGCATATGCGCTGTCGACCATCATGCACCGCGCTCTTCCCGATGTGCGCGACGGCTTGAAGCCGGTGCATCGGCGCCTGCTGCATGTCATGCAGTTGCTGCGGCTTGACCCCAACACCGCCTTCAAGAAATCCGCCAAGATCGTCGGCGATGTGATGGGCAGCTTCCATCCGCACGGCGACCAGTCGATCTATGACGCGCTGGTGCGCCTCGCCCAGGATTTCGCCGCGCGCTATCCGCTGATCGACGGGCAGGGCAATTTCGGCAACATCGATGGCGATAGTGCCGCCGCCTATCGCTACACCGAAGCCCGCATGACGGAAGTGGCGAAGTTGCTGCTCGAGGGCCTCGACGAGGACACTGTCGACTTCCGCCCCAACTATGATGGCTCGGTGCAGGAACCGACCGTGCTTCCGGGCGCCTTCCCCAATCTTCTGGCCAATGGCTCATCCGGAATCGCGGTGGGCATGGCAACCTCGATCCCGCCGCACAACGCGTCCGAGCTTTGCGATGCGGCACTGCATCTGATCAAGTCGCCCAACGCCACCGATGAAAAGATCGCCACGCTGGTGCAGGGGCCGGACTTTCCGACGGGCGGCATCATCATCGATGACCGCGCCTCGATCATCGAGGCCTATCGCACCGGCCGCGGCGGCTTTCGCGTGCGGGCCCGCTGGACTCAGGAAGAATTGCCGCGCGGGCTGTGGCAGATCGTCATCACCGAAATTCCTTACTTGGTTCAAAAAAGCCGGCTGATCGAGAAGATCGCCGAACTGCTGACCGCCAGGAAACTGCCGCTGCTGGCAGACGTGCGCGATGAGAGTGCGGAAGATGTCAGGCTGGTGCTGGAGCCCAAGAGCCGCACGGTGGACCCGCTGCTGCTCATGGAGCAGATGTTCCGTCTGACCGAACTTGAGGAGCGTTTTCCGCTCAACATGAATGTGCTCTCGCACGGCAAGGTGCCGAAGGTGATGAGCTTGGCGCAAGTGCTGCGCGAATGGTTGGACCACCGCAGGCAAGTGCTGGTCCGGCGTTCCAACTTCCGCTTGGCCGAAATCGCCCGGCGCCTCGAGATTCTCGACGGCTATCTGATTGCTTATCTCAACCTGGATGAAGTGATCCGCATTATCCGTGAAGAAGACGAGCCGAAGCTGGCCCTGATGGCGCGTTTCAAGCTCAGCGACACCCAGGCAGAGGCCATCCTCAACATGCGGCTGCGGGCCCTGCGCAAGCTCGAGGAAATGGAAATCCGCGGCGAGCACAAGAAACTTACGGCGGAACAGAAAGGCCTGAGGGGACTGCTGAAGTCCGATGACGAACAATGGGCCAGGATTTCCGAAGAGATCAAGGCCGTGAAGGAGAAATTCTCGAAGAAGACGCCGCTCGGCAAGCGCCGCACCGACTTTGCCGAGGCGCCCGAGATCGACGCCGACTTCGAACAGGCGATGATCGACAAGGAACCGGTCACAGTAGTCTGTTCCGAAAAGGGCTGGATCCGCACCATGAAGGGCCACATGGAGGATTTTGCCACCCTTGTTTACAAGGACGGCGACGAGGCCAAGTTCGTGTTCCACGCCCAGAGCACCGACAAGATCATGCTGTTCTCGTCGTCGGGCAAGTTCTTCACACTCGAGGCGGCCAAGCTGCCCGGCGGCCGCGGCCACGGCGAACCGCTGCGCCTGATGTGCGATCTCGATGCGGCGGATTCGATCATCGCCTTGTTCGTGCACCAGCCGGCAGCCTTGAGGTTGTTGGCCTCAACCGAAGGCGATGGTTTCATCGTGGCGGAGGACGAATGCCTGGCCAATACCCGCAAGGGCAAGCAGGTGCTGAACGTCAAGGCGCCGGTGGAAGCGCTGGTGTGTTCGGCGGTTCCTGAAGATGCCGATCACGTGGCGGCAGTCGGTGAAAATCGCAAGATGCTGATCTTCAAGCGCAGCGAACTGCCGGAGATGGCCCGCGGCAAGGGCGTGCGCCTGCAGAAATTCAAGGACGGCGGACTGGCAGATGCAAAAGCGTTCAAGCTCAAGGAAGGCCTGAGCTGGATCGACAGCTCGGGCCGCAATTGGAGCGTCACCGAACTGAAGGAATGGCTGGGCGAGAGGGCGCAAGCCGGACGCCTGCCGCCCAAGGGCTTCCCCAAGACGAACCGGTTCGGGTGAAGCTGGACCCCGACCGTCGTCAGGGTGACGGTAAGTGGGAAGAGCATCCATCTGCCGTTTGGGCTCATAACCTGGCAACCAAGTGACTCAACGTAAGTTGAACTCGGTTGAAAACGCGTGCACCGGGTAGGGCTTTCGAAACACTTTGAAAACCAACGTTCTTTGCCGCCACATTGCTTCAATTTTTACCGCGCCCGTGAACAAACTATTATAGTAAGCATGTTTTAAGCATCTTCACACAAGTGGGGAGGCTTTCTTGAAAATTCGCAATACCAATTCGTTGCAGGCAGGTTCGGCTGTAATGGCGGCGGCTGCCGCGCTGCTGATGACCGGTACCGCTCTGGCCGATGCACCGCTGGTGAGGCCGTCGACTGCTGTCGAACCGGCGGCGACCCAGGAAAAGCACAAGTCCGACAAAACTCTGAAGCGCTCGCGCCTGGTCGATGTCGATGCCGCGGCGATCGAAGAAAACATTCTTCCCCGTGGCCAGGAAAAGGCCGCCGATCGCGCCGAGCGCTCGGCCAAGCTGGCCGGCAAGGTGACGCTCGAACTCTTTCCCGACTTCACCGTGACGCTCAACGCCAAGCATGTCGATGACGCCTTCGCCGGCGGCGTCGTCTGGCACGGCGATATCAACGGCACCGGCTACGGCATTCTCGTCGTCAACAACGGCAACATCACCGGTTCAATTGAGGCGGCAGGCCGCAGTTTCATCATCGAGCCCACCGGCCGCGGCAATCAACATCGCATCCGCGAAGTCGATCCTGAAGCGTTCCCCAATGACGAACACATGGATATCGCGCTGGCGCCGAAGTCATCGAATGGCGGCGGCAAACCGGCAGGCGGATCTTCCGGTGGCACGACCACCACCACAACCACCACCACCACCACAACCACCACGTCGATCCCGCCGCCCGGCACCATTCTCGTCGTCAAGATCCTCGCCGCTTATACGGCCCGCGTGAACACCCTGTTTGGCGGCCTCGCAGCGGACCGGATCGCGCTTGATATCGCCATCGTCAACACCGGCTTCACCAACAGCGGCATCCCGATGCGCATGAGCCTGGCCGGCGTGACGCCGGTGAGCCCCACCTATGACGAGAAGGTCTACACCGACTCGACCATGCCGCTGCGCGATATCACATCCGGCACGGTGGCCAATTTTGGCGCCATCCGCGACATGCGTACGGCGCTTGGGGCCGATTTCGTGACGCTCTATGCGGATCGCGGCGAATATTGCGGCATTGCCTGGGTGAACAGCACGCCGCCCAGCGCATCCTATGCCTTTTCGGCCATCAACCCGGCCTGCAACGGCACGGCGACCCTGGCCCATGAACTGGGTCACAACATGGGCCTCAATCACGACCGTTATGTCGAAACGGCGGCGGGGAGCGATGTCTACAATTATGGCTTCGTCAACACGACGGCGAAGTTCCGCGATATCATGTCGTACAACAATGCCTGCGCGGCGCTGGGCTTTTCCTGCGGCCGCATAACTTACTATTCAAGTTCCAAACTGCTTTACAACGGCAACACGCTTGGGCTTCCGCAAGGGACCACCGGCGCCGCCGATGCTAGCCGCAAGCTCACCGAACAATCGGGCTTCGTGGCGGCTTTCAGATAGGGCGCAGAACCGGCAGGGCAATGCGCCTGCCGCACAGTCCATAACATCGATCAATGCGTGGAACACTCGGACCTCGGTGAAGATTTTCACCGGGGTTTTGGCTTTGGAAATTCGTCAGACCCATCGGAGCGGTCTGTTGCAGGCCACGACACTGAGCGGCAAGTGCCAATGCGGCACTCTTAAGTAGAGTCCGTTTCGCGCAGCCAATTAACAATTGCATTACAAGCAGTTAGCGCAACTTTGCTGACATAACGTGGCGGAAAGTGACGCTTAGCCGTCTTGAAAACTGTGTAAAATCAGATGATTGTAGTCATTTAAATGTGGCCGCTCACGATAAATGACACCACCCCCCAGTGCTAACCAAGGCGACAAAATGCCGATATCTCGGTGTTTTAGCCAATTTTGAAGATTGACATTAAGGTTCTGTTAGCTATTGTGGCAGGTAGGGAGTAGGGGCCACTTCTGAACGTAATTCTGTCCACTGGAGTAGGGCATCATGAAAAAGATTCTAACGGCCTGCGCGCTTGGAGCAATGATGTTTGCTGCTGCGCCTGCTAGCGCGGGGTTTATCAAGGGAACTTGTTCGGTCACGGACGTCACGGCTAATGGCGCGGATGCAAACGTTTGCATGAACTTCACCGGCAATGACAGCAACTATGATGATGAAAGTGGTAGCGGTCCGCTTCCTGCCGGTTTCGAGAACTACATCAACTCCAAGTTTTCTCTCCTGAGCACCATTGATTGGGATTTGAACGGTAAGTCGGATTCAGGTCCCGACAACGTGCCAAACTTCGCCGGCGGTGGTCAAAGCGGAACTTGGTCTGTGTTGAGTCCTGTTGGTGCCTACTTCATCGTCGTTCTCAAGGCATCGACGTTCTTTGCCGCCTATCTGTTCACGAGCGGCACGGGCATCAATGGGGGAACGTTTGATGTCAGAGGCATTACCACAGACGACAAAGGGTCGGACAAACATGCGGGTCTGTCGCATTTGAGCGTGTACACATCTGACTACCGCCCAATCAAGATCGATCCGATTCCGTTGCCGGGCGGTATCATCCTGCTGCTGTCGGGTCTAGCTGGCCTCGCCGGATTGGCCCGCATGCGCAAGGCCGCCAACAAGGCCTGATCTGAACGTAAAGTCATTCACATGCAAGCGGCCCGGTGCAAACCGGGCCGTTTTCGTTTGTTTGACGGTTGCGCAGACCGGCGCCGGTCGACTTTACCGCAATGCCTCCACAATTGGCGTTAAGCACTCCTTATGTTGAATCTGCTTATTGTCTTCGTTGTGTGTTCAAGTTCCGGAGGGCCGGAAAGGGGAATCGTTTCAGGCAATGGCAGCAGGCACCCACTGGGTCAGGCATGGCAGGATTGTGGAACCGCCAGGTGGCGGCGGGCCGGGCCGCATCGATGAGCGCTCGCTGCTGCATCGGGAAGGCTTTATCAAGCTTCTCGAAAGCGAGACCGGCACGATCGTGCGCTGGACGATGTTCTCCTCAAACTGGGCATCGCTCTATTTCACCATGGAGTGGATTCACGACGCCCGCGGACCCTATCAGCTGCAGTATTATTCAGCCGGATGGTTCACCGAGCATTTCGAGCAGGCCTGGGAAGCCAGCGACCGCATCCATCAACTCGTCCACAAGAGCGACGTGCATCTGTCGCAAACCGTTTATATCCAGGATGCCAACGAGAATGGTGACGGTGTTCCGCTGCTCTTGAAGCAGGCCTTGAAGGAAAACACCATGGACGACGATCACTCGATCGACTGCCTGTTCGATCCGAATTCGCAGAAGTTTCAGGTCTCGCGCGTTGGACCCAAATCGACGATCGCGCAAGTCTATGGATTGAGCCCGGTGTCATATCCCTGTTTGACTGGCCACTCCTTCGATCATGCCGTGAGCCGCATCTATCCCGACGTGATCCGCACCGGGACACCGCACTATGACCATATCTATGCGGCCATGTCCTCGCCGACCGGCGATGTCTACTGGATTCCGTATCAGCGGGTAGTCCTGCCGCTGAAGGTCAGCCGCAACAAGCGCGGCGTCCGGGTCGTTACGGAGTTAACGAAGGTTGATATTTCTGTTCTCTAGACGTCATCTCGGCAATCATGAATTCCAGATGCCGGCGTTCGGCGATGCCGATCCATTCGTTTTGCTCGGCACCCGAAGGTTCCCAGGTCCAGCGCAGGAAACTGCTCTCGATATGGACATAACCTGAGCGCACAAAATGACCGCGCGTCGCCATGGCCTTGCTTCCCAAGGCCCAGAGCGCGTCCGGCTGCCACTTCATCAGTGCCAGGAGCATCCCCAGCCGGGTGAAGATCTCGAAGACGCCCTTGTGAAATTTTTCGATCCACAATTCGCCATGATAGGCGACCAGTCCCTGGATCAGCGTCGTGACCGAATGGTCGGGAACATGCGGTTCGTCCGGAACCACCAGCTCCTTGCGCTTGGCGTAAAGCCCCATCATCCAGCCCAGCGCCCATTCGGCGAGGTTGGGATCGGCCTCGTCAAGGCGGAAGGCCTGCAGGGCGATAGCATTGCCGGACCCGTCCCGGGCACACATCCAGAAGGCGCGCTCGCCAAGATAGCGGTTGACGTTGGCATCGAACATCGGTGAGGGCAGGGAGTTCCGGACCTTGAGCCTCAGTTCCGCATAGGCGGTGAAGTCATTGCTCGTCTCAAAACTGTAGTTCTGCGCTTCGGCGGCTTCGCGCAGCCGGTTTATCGCTTCGACCGTCCTGAGCGGATCGCTCAGACCGGAAGGCGCCAGCAATGGCCTGGCA